>NZ_LGYY01000138.1:0-72919 GCF_001308045.1 Shewanella sp. Sh95 | reverse complement strand
CTTTACCTGTGAGGCTTTTACCTGATTGCAGATCTTTAAGGGCTTGTTCGAAGTTAAAAGGTTGGGTCATGTGTCATTCCTGTTTTTGAATATTTTACTGAAATGACACAGAATTATGAACACTACCAGAGCATAGTAAGGTTTTTTATGGATGATTTTTCACCTTCTGATCTAAAAACAATTCTGCACTCAAAGCGCGCCAACATGTATTACTTGGAATATTGCCGTGTGATGCAAAAAGATGGCCGTGTGCTCTATTTGACCGAAGCCGATAAAGAAAACCTCTACTTCAATATTCCGATTGCCAACACCACCGTACTCATGCTCGGCAACGGTACTTCAATTACTCAAGCCGCCATGCGCATGCTCTCACAGGCTGGCGTATTGGTGGGGTTTTGTGGCGGCGGCGGTACGCCACTGCACATGGCTTGCGAGGTGGAATGGTTCACGCCTCAGAGCGAATATCGCCCAACAGAATACTTACAAGGCTGGCTCTCATTCTGGTTTGATGATGAAAAGCGCTTGGCCGCCGCCAAACAATTTCAAAACGCACGGATTGATTACTTGCAGCGCGTTTGGCGATCAGACCGAGAATTAACGCTTGAGAAATTTAATCTACAAGATGAAGTAATAAAGCAATCCCTTGATACCTTTCACCAACGTACTGAAGCCGCGAGTAAACCAGCCGACCTGCTCCTCACGGAAGCGCAGCTCACTAAAGCCCTGTACAAGTACGCCGCCAATAACACAGGCAAAGAAGGCTTTACGCGTCAGCATCAGCCGGATAAAAAATGCACCGACAAAGCCAACGATTTTCTCAATCACGGCAACTATTTAGCCTATGGGCTTGCGGCAAGCTGCCTGTGGGTGCTTGGTATTCCGCACGGCTTTGCTGTCATGCATGGCAAAACCCGCCGAGGCGCTTTGGTATTTGATGTCGCGGACTTAATCAAAGATGCCATTGTGCTGCCGTGGGCTTTTGTTTGCGCCAAAGAGAACGCCAGCGAACAAGAGTTTCGCCAACAAATTCTGCAAGCCTTCATTGAGCACAAAGCCCTCGACTTTATGTTTGACACAGTAAAAAAGGTTGCGCTGGAAAAGAGAAAAGAATAGTGCGGCTTAGCGCCGCACTTGCTACCTGCATGGCAGTGAACATGAATGTGAGTACATATTATTTCTAAGCTGCTATAACGCAGTGAAAGGATGGTAGCTACCTATTACGATAAAGACAAGTTTTTCTTGAGTCTATGTTAGTACTTATTAGGTTGATCTTTTGTGGGGTTCATGTATTGTATATTTTGTGAACATTGAAACGTGTGGTGTTTTGATGAAAAGATTGATCAGTATTTATTGCTACATAAAGAATTGCTTATGGATATTATCTCTCTGGCTAAAGGACATGATGTCAAAGCCGGAGAACACTGCAACTTTTTTAATGTTACTAAAAATTATTAATGAAATTAAGCGATTGCTATATTGATTTTGGACTAACAATATGATGGTCACCTTTGTTTCTCAGTGTGAAAAAAACGCGCTTAAGAAAACCCGTCGCGTACTGGATGCTTTCGCCAACCGGATTGGCGATAACACCTGGCAAACCCTGATCACCGAAGAGGGATTGTTAACGGTGAAAAGAATGCTGCGTCAAACCGCCAGCCGCAGCACCGCCGTCAGCTGCCACTGGATTCGTTCCCGTTCGCGCAGCCAGTTTTTATGGGTGGTGGGGAATAAAAAAAAATTTAATTTGGAAGGTGTGGTGCCAGTCAATACAACTGCGCTAAATCTTGAACACAAAGAATGGGAACAAGGGTGGCAGTTGAATGAAGTGATATTGCTGGCAGCAAGCATAGCGGGTTTGTTTCATGACTTCGGTAAAGCCAACAACTTATTTCAAGCTAAACTAGCTGGAAAAACCAAGCAAAAAGGTGAACCTTATCGCCATGAATGGGTATCACTGAGGTTATTTGAAGCCCTTGTCAAAGGTAAAGCAGATGAAGCTTGGCTCACAGAATTGGCAACACTTTCTGCTACAAAAGCGGCAGAGTTAGAGCAATCTATGCTCAGAAACCTGTGCAAGGATTACCAAAAGCAACAACGTGTGTTTGAGCATTTATCGCCTTTGGCAAAGCTTGTCGCTTGGTTAGTGGTGTCACACCACAGACTGCCCTTAGATCACCGTTGCGAATCACGAATAGAACAAATGGATCAATGGTTAAACACATGCGCTTCCAGCCATTGGAATTCAGCCAATGCTCTTGATTTAAATGTTTATAGTGCAGAAGCGGTTACGCAAAACTGGCTGTTTAAATTTGGCACACCTTTATTAAGCCGCACTTGGCAAAATAAGGCACAAAAACTGGCGATAAGAGCACTAAAAAATCCGATTTTTAGCGCTAAGAACTCAGATTGGTTAGGCCAAAGCTTTGTTGCCCATATTGCGCGAATGAGTTTGATGCTGGCAGACCACTATTATTCATCATTGCCTATTGAAAAATGTAAAACGGCATGGCGTGACATAAATTACCAACCTATTGCAAACACAGATAAAACAGTAAGTTCGGAAAAAAGTACGGCGAAGCAACGGCTTGATGAACACAACATTGGCGTAGCGTCTAATGCGCTGCGTTTTATTCAAAATTTACCAGCGCTTAAAATGACTTTGCCCGCTATTACGCAACACAGGTTGTTTACTAAAAGTGCCGATCAAGCAAAGTATCGTTGGCAAGATAAAGCGTTTGGCGAAATTAAAACGGTTGCAAAAGAATCCGAAAAAAGAGGTTTTTTTGGAGTCAATATGGCGTCAACTGGCTGCGGTAAAACCATTGCAAATGCTCGTATCATGTACGCTTTGGCTGACGAAAGGGAGGGCTGCCGATTTTCAGTAGCATTAGGATTGAGAACGCTCACTTTACAAACGGGAGATGCCTACAGAGATCTTTTAAAATTAGGCGATGATGAGTTGGCGGTACTTGTTGGCTCTCAAGCGGTAAAAACTCTTCATCAGTTAAGCAAAGAACAAGAAATCGTTGGGTCTGGGAGTGAATCGGCGGATGACTTATTCGCTGACCTTTATGTTAGCTACCAAGGTCAAATTTACGATGGTCGGCTCAAGCATTGGCTAAGTAGTAGCTCCAAGCTAGAGCAGCTAGTTAGTGCTCCTGTTGTTGTCAGCACGATAGATCATTTAATGCCAGCGACTGAAAGTAAGCGTGGCGGTAAGCAGATCGCACCTATGCTACGTTTGTTGACCTCCGATTTAGTGCTCGACGAGCCAGATGACTTTGGTTTAGAAGATTTACCAGCACTGTGCCGTTTGGTTAACTGGGCGGGGATGCTTGGTTCTCGAGTGCTATTGTCATCGGCTACCTTGCCACCTGCACTGATTAAAAATCTATTTGATGCCTACCAAAGTGGAAGACAACAGTTTAATCAAGCGCAGTTTGGCGGTAATCAAAATGGCTCTGTAGTGTGCGCATGGATTGACGAATTTTCAAGCACAACCAAAGAAATCAGTGACAAAGACAGTTACCTTGAGCAACACAAAATCTATGTAGATAAGCGCATTGTAAAACTGCAACAACAGCAGAAAGTGTTGAGGAAAGGCCAGATTGTTAAACTAGAGCCTGCGAAAGCGAGTTCCGTGTATCAACAAGTCGCTCAGACGATTTACACAAACATGCATCAACTACACGCTGCGCACCATATACAAAGCCCATGCGGTAAAAAGGTGTCGCTAGGGGTAGTGCGACTGGCAAACATTAATCCAATGGTCGCCACGGCCAAAGCCCTGCTTGCGATGCCAGCCATGCCAGATCATGAAATATATTATTGTGTGTACCATTCTCAATATCCTTTGGCACTTCGCTCTTATAAAGAAACACGCCTCGATAATATATTGTCACGACATAATGAGAGTGATCTTTGGCAGCAGCCAGAAATTAACAAGGCATTAAAAGCCAGCAAAGCAAATAACTTAATTTTTGTGGTCATTGGTACGTCGGTAGTAGAAGTTGGACGTGACCACGATTATGACTGGGCGATAGCTGAGCCAAGCTCAATGCGATCATTGATCCAACTGGCAGGCCGTATTCAACGCCACCGCCAGCAAGTGCCAAGCGATAATAATTTGTATGTGCTAAATCAGAATATTCGTGCTCTAAATGGTGAATCAATCGCTTATTGTGACCCCGGCTTTGAAAGTAAAGCCTTGCCCCTTGGTGAGCACGATCTCAATCATTTGGATACGGAGCTTGAAAATATATCGGCGATATCGCGAATCACTGAGCCAAATTTCAAGAGGGAAGATTTTATGTTTGACGCCCACAGCACTGATAAACAAGCCAATAAAGTGACGAACTTTTTGGTACAAGAGCATAGAGCGCTGAGATTTACGTTAGAAAAGATAGGCGGAGATAATTACCAAAAGCAGTTTTACCGCAACGACAAAGAAGCCAACCTTTGGTGGCGCTCAACTCACCCACATGATGCTCACTGGAATGCCGAATTTATTCGCCAAACGGAATTTAGACAATCGCAGCCACAAGAAGCGTTTGTTTTGCGCGTCGAAGATGAGGCGCTATGTTGGAGCCAACTCGATACCAGCAAAAAACCGTATTGTTACGTCAGCAAAGAAACGCGTTTTACACAAGATACCCCCCCTTTAGCACAAGGGTGTCATTGGTGGTTTTCACACAGTGTGCTCGATACTTACCAGCATTACGCTAATGCACTTAATTCAACCTTACAACGGGCCAGTGAACAACTCGGCGAAGTGAGTTTGCGGGCAGAACAAAATGAACAATCTATTACTTGGAGTTGGCACCCACAACTGGGTATTTATCAGGATATAACAACGAAGGAAGACAAATGGACAACACCTTGAGCGATGCCATTGCCGATTATATTGAGCAACGCAAGCAAACTAAGCTAGAGCCACTTTTAAAAGCCTTAAATAAAGTGCTCGACAAAAGCGACGATCCGGTTGAGATAGCAAAAGCTAAAGCCGATTATGCAGAACAAGCAACGCCGATTGAAGAGGCATTTAACCCTGCAACTTGGTTAACTGATGCCGCAAAACGTGCCAAACAAATTAGCTTGGCGACCCATGCTCCCAAGTTTACTCATAGTGACTCTAAAGCCAGCAGTATATTAGTGACACAGTATGAGGTGAATAGCAGTTACGTAACAACAACTTGCCTTCAAACAAAAGCCATTGATGCTGTAGGTAATGCTGCGGTTCATGATGTGGCAAAATTGTTAATGATAGAGGTAAAAGGCGAAAGTTTAGTAACACAATTACAAGAGAATCATCTTAGTGCTTTAAAACCGTTTACCCAAGATGAGTGGTTGTTAAACGAATGGCAATCGGGCTTTAACGAAGCGCTGGGCGATGCAAAACTCTCCGGGCATACTTTAACCAAGCAGCTGTATTACCCGGTGAAGCAAGGTAAGCAAGCTGCACAGGCATATCACTTATTAGTGCCATTAACCTCTTCAGCCCTTGCCCATAAACTGCATAAAACAATTACTCAAACCCGCTTTGGTGATGAGGCTAAAGCAATAAAAGAAGCACGTAAAAAAGGGCATTATCATCCACAAGATTCTGTCAATTTTGTCGCGACTGCCATTCAGAATTTTGGTGGTTCACAACCTCAAAACATTTCACTTTTAAACAGCAAAAGTGAACGAGGAAGTAAGTGTTATTTACTCAATTGTGCGCCGCCTACGTACCAGGCCCAAATCACATCACCAGCCCAACAGACTAGCTTTTTTAGCCGTGAGTTCAGTTATCAAACTGCGCAACACATTAAAGAGTTTAAGGCGTTTTTAGCCAACTTAAAGGAGAGTGACCGTAACTTTAAAACCCGTTACAAGCGTGACTTCTGGTATACACAGCCCATATTAGACAATCTGTTTGAACGTGCAGCTTTACTGCAAAATCAAACCGAAATAACAGGCTGGGCGACAGAGCCTTCAGCCAAAATGAAAAAAGCACATCGTTTGTGGCTTGATGTATTTAATCGTCACCCGGTGTTTCAAACAGAGCGCGAAAAAGGTGAATGGTTAGAGGAAGTTGCCCACGACTTTGCCACTTGGTTGCTGAGAAAGTTAGAAAACAAAGATGCCTATATTCTAGGAGACAATGAGCATCACTACTTCAAAAAATTGTGTTTTCAGCAGTTAAAAGCGTTTGAACGGCACACGCCAAAATGGGGAGGTCAATAAAATGAGCCAATATGTATTAATCAAAAAGCTCAATGTGCAAAACGCTAATGCCATTGCAGGGCTTACCTATGGTTTTCCTGCAATCACCAACTTTTTAGGCTTCGCACATGCCCTTTCTAGGAAGTTACCGTCAACCTTGAATGTTCATTTAGGTGGTGTCGTGGTAGTGAGTCACAAAAATCAAGTCCATGCTCGTCAACCCAAAGGGTGGGGAGATTTTGTTTTTGCACTAACACGTAACCCGCTTACTCACCAAGGTAAAACGGCCCCGATTAATGAAGAAGGCCGCATGAACATGCAAGTGTCTTTATTGGTTGAAGTCAAAGGGCTAGTTGCAGGCGACACACTCACAGAATTCGAGCTTAAAGCTCAGCTTAATCAGTTGATCCCAACCTTAAGGTTGGCAGGTGGGCAAATACTCGGCTTTGAATCTTGCGAGCTGTTAAATACCGAAGAAAAGCAAGCCTATGCAGTGCGCCGTTTAATGCCGGGGTTTGTGCTTATCGATCGCCATAAATATCTTGCTGAGCGCTATGAGCAATTAAAAGCGGAACAAGATGATGCTTGTTTATTCGATGCATGGTGCGATTTTGCTCAGTTAACCTATCGTGCCAGTCAAACTGAATCCGAACAAGTTGAAGATAATCGCGATATAGAGGCGACAGCTATCAAAGCGCAATGGAGTTATGTAGCCAAGCCAAAGCCGGGCTATCTAGTACCAATTGCTACAGGATATTGTGCCATTTCTCCCTTATATACATCTGGCGAAGTGGCCAACGTCCGAGACAACACTGTACCTGTGACTTTTGCTGAAACAGCATACAGTGTGGGGGAGTGGCTAAGCGTACACCGCCTGCAAAGCATCGAAACTGCACTATGGCATTACGCGGACAATCACCCTTGGTACATTGCGACCACAAATAACTTTATACAACCCATTATTGAGCCTGACTTTATTAACGGCGAAGCGGCATTTAACCCAGATGATTTTTAAGAATATGGAGATTTAACTATGGCAGACGTAAAACTAACAACACCTTCGGTATTAGCCTTTGAAGCAAAATTAATTCCTTCTGATGCATTAATGTTTGCGGGCAATTTAGACAAAGATACTTGGCAACCAGTACTTGTAAAAGAAAAAGCAGTGCTAGGTACAATATCGAGCAGGAAAGATGGCAATGTAAAAGGTAATGACCCTATCGCTTTGAATAAAAAGATCACTAGCGCTAACCCTCAAACCGTTGATGTTGCCGCGTTACCCCATGATTGCGACACGCTTAAATTAGTTTTCACTCTACGTATATTAAGTGGTTTACATGTACCGTCTACTTGTAATGACCCTGCTTACCAAACGGCACTCGGTGAGATCGTAAAGCACTACCAAATAGAAACGGAATTTAAAGAGCTGGCAAAGCGCTATGCTCACAATATCGCGAATGGGCGCTTTTTATGGCGTAATCGCGTTGGCGCTGAGCAAGTTAAAGTTGTCGTGAGCGTGGGTGAAAAGCAACTTAGCTTCGATAGCTACGAGTTTAGTTTAAGAGACTTTGACAGCGGTGAAAAACTGAACGAGCTAGCGCAAATTATCCAGCAAGGTTTGATTGAGCGTCATACATTGATCAAAGTCGAGGCTTATAGCCAATTAGGGCAAGGTCAAGCGGTTTTCCCTTCACAAGAGTTAGTAATGGGGGGAGGTAAAGGTGATAAGAGCAAGTTTTTATATCAACTTGACGGTCAGGCAGCAATGCACTCGCAAAAAATTGGCAATGCCCTAAGAACCATTGATACATGGCATCCGCAAGCTGATGAAATAGGCGCGATTGCCGTAGAACCTTACGGCTCAGTCACGAATCGTGGCGCAGCATATCGCCAGCCAAAGGAAAAAACGGATTTTTATAACTTGTTAGATGCGTGGCTACTAAAAGGGAAAGCACCATCGTTGGAGCAGCAACATTATGTCATGGCGATGCTGATCCGCGGTGGTGTGTTTGGTGAATAAGGAGTTGTCATGAACTACTACCAAGAAATCACCTTGTTACCAGAGGCAGAAATACCTCTTGCCTTTCTTTGGCAAAACGTCTTTCAACAAGTGCACATTGCTTTGGTGGAGCAAAAGGTGGCGAGCAATCAATCGCTCGTTGCGGTCGGTTTTCCTGATTATCGTCAAGCGCAGTTTCCGCTTGGCAGTAAGTTGCGTCTCTTTGCAAAAGAGCCAGCGACATTGGAAAAGTTGGATATCCACCGCTGGCTAACTCGGTTAGAAGACTATGTGCACATCAAAGGGATCAAACCCGTACCAAGCGATGTAACTTACGTAAGCTTTGTACGCAAGCAGGTGAAATCGCCCGAACGAATAGAGCGGGATATGCAGCAAAAAGCCGCACTATGGGCAGCAAAATCCGGTAAACCGCTGGTGGAATGTTTAGCGGATTTGCAACAAAGCAAGCCGACAACATTGTGCTCTTTGCCGTTTATTTACTTGCATAGCCAGCAAACCAAGCAACGCTCACCAGAAAAAAACAGCAAGTTTCCGCTGTTTATTCAGATGCAGCAGCAAAGCACATCACAAGATGGGAGCTTCGATTGCTATGGCTTGAGTAGCAAAGCGAATGGACAGTCAATGTTGGCTACCGTACCGCACTTTTAAATTGAACGAAAAGGTAAGTTTTAACCCTTTATTTTTTGCTCTTTAAAAATATAATTTAAATACAATAAGTTACAATGGGTGGTTTTTAATAAGGTAAAAAAGTAATTTTTATCCTAACTGCCTGTTGTAACTTATTTTTATTGATTTAGTCTATTGTTTACTGCCTTACAGGCAGCTTAGAAATGTAACCACATAAACGGCCATTTACTTTACAAGTTTACTGCCTTACAGGCAGCTTAGAAAAACAATTCGCTGAATTAATGCAACAACGGCTGGTTTACTGCCTTACAGGCAGCTTAGAAATCAATGGTACGCGCTTGCGCTTTGCCGCTGGGGTTTACTGCCTTACAGGCAGCTTAGAAAATGTGGCTGCACACATCATTTAGCCATTTATTGTTTACTGCCTTACAGGCAGCTTAGAAAAAGCAAAGTCGTTAGGCATCATCTTTTATCGCGTTTACTGCCTTACAGGCAGCTTAGAAAAGAACGAAGGCACCCGCACTCAAGCCATAGATGTTTACTGCCTTACAGGCAGCTTAGAAAATCAGTAGGGAATGCCACTGCTGGCTGTCCAGGTTTACTGCCTTACAGGCAGCTTAGAAAAGCGCACTTGATGACAAAGATTATCAGAGTGAGTTTACTGCCTTACAGGCAGCTTAGAAAAATTACGCGAAAACCTAGCGTCATTCCAAAGCGTTTACTGCCTTACAGGCAGCTTAGAAAACCAAAAACCGCGCTGGTTTTACGATTTACAAGTTTACTGCCTTACAGGCAGCTTAGAAACTACACTGACGCAGACTGGAAGCCAGTGCAGCGTTTACTGCCTTACAGGCAGCTTAGAAAGCTAAAGTCGAGAACTAGGTGATCGACCTTGTGTTTACTGCCTTACAGGCAGCTTAGAAAATAACAGCTGTGGCAATGGCGTTTCGCTGTATGTTTACTGCCTTACAGGCAGCTTAGAAATTGAAGCAGTTTTGCTGGACTAGCTTTGATTTGTTTACTGCCTTACAGGCAGCTTAGAAATAAAGGGGTGTTAAATATGAAAATCCGCAATAGTTTACTGCCTTACAGGCAGCTTAGAAAAACGAGCAAAAACGCACCAAGGCGATAAAGGAGTTTACTGCCTTACAGGCAGCTTAGAAAAATTAATGGCTGCAGCTAAGCGTATTGATGCCGTTTACTGCCTTACAGGCAGCTTAGAAAATTAACCTCAGTTAATTATGATCAAGCAAAATGTTTACTGCCTTACAGGCAGCTTAGAAATTAAGCTGGCCACCTTGCTGCAAGAATACCGTGTTTACTGCCTTACAGGCAGCTTAGAAAGTGCAGATGCTGATAGTGCCTTAGCCTCACAAGTTTACTGCCTTACAGGCAGCTTAGAAAAAGGCAAGCCGCTGGCCTCACACACGGCGCGAGTTTACTGCCTTACAGGCAGCTTAGAAAATGCACAAACGGACGGCCAAGTAGCGGTTTACGTTTACTGCCTTACAGGCAGCTTAGAAAATGACAGGGCTTAGTGCAGGGGTTAGCTTTTGGTTTACTGCCTTACAGGCAGCTTAGAAACAATGAGCAAAAGCGCACCAAGGCGATAAAGGAGTTTACTGCCTTACAGGCAGCTTAGAAACAGCAAAAAAGCCTATTGGCTGAACAGTCGGTGTTTACTGCCTTACAGGCAGCTTAGAAACAGCGAGAAAATGCCAAATTAACGGAAGAAACGTTTACTGCCTTACAGGCAGCTTAGAAAATCTGGAGTTAGTTTTCCTGAAGGGACATTGAGTTTACTGCCTTACAGGCAGCTTAGAAAATCCATGACGAGGACGGCTTTAGCGATGGGGAGTTTACTGCCTTACAGGCAGCTTAGAAAATCGACCGAGTACGTTTTAGTCCCCACAATCAGTTTACTGCCTTACAGGCAGCTTAGAAAATCACTTCACCCCTTGAACATTTGATTTATACGTTTACTGCCTTACAGGCAGCTTAGAAATTTATTGATGGATACGTATTTTAAGCTTGACCGTTTACTGCCTTACAGGCAGCTTAGAAATTGAGCCGCGACATGGAATTCATAAGTTGTTTGTTTACTGCCTTACAGGCAGCTTAGAAATCAGTAGCCACGTTGGCTGCAATCATCATTTCGTTTACTGCCTTACAGGCAGCTTAGAAATCAACGAGCGGAAGGCTTCAAACTCTCGCTAAGTTTACTGCCTTACAGGCAGCTTAGAAAAAGATGGCAAGAAAGTGATTGCTAGGCACTACGTTTACTGCCTTACAGGCAGCTTAGAAAGCCTAAAAACGACACCACAAATAGGCCCACGCGTTTACTGCCTTACAGGCAGCTTAGAAAATTAAACGAAAACTGATGTTCCAGAAGATCATGTTTACTGCCTTACAGGCAGCTTAGAAAAGTCGATTTCTTTGATGGCTTCTACCACGCCCGTTTACTGCCTTACAGGCAGCTTAGAAAGCACATCAAAAAAATACCAATGTGAAGTTACGGTTTACTGCCTTACAGGCAGCTTAGAAAATAAACGCGACGTACTTCTGCCGAAATGGCTGCGTTTACTGCCTTACAGGCAGCTTAGAAAATTCGGGCCCTCAATATATGGTAGTTATACTTGTTTACTGCCTTACAGGCAGCTTAGAAATCTGGGTGCTTAATGACTTGTGTTGCATTTGAGTTTACTGCCTTACAGGCAGCTTAGAAAAACCGCCTATCATGCGACCTATCTCGACGAGTGTTTACTGCCTTACAGGCAGCTTAGAAAGTTTCCGAACCTGTTCTAGTTGTTTCTAATGTGTTTACTGCCTTACAGGCAGCTTAGAAAATACGCTAATTACTTTCATGTTGTCACCTCACGTTTACTGCCTTACAGGCAGCTTAGAAAGATACGGCCACCGCTATGGCGCTTAAACTGTAGTTTACTGCCTTACAGGCAGCTTAGAAATCAAGCAAACCTCAGTCACCAAGCCACCTACTGTTTACTGCCTTACAGGCAGCTTAGAAAATCAGCTGCAACGTGTGCATATAATCCCCCAAGTTTACTGCCTTACAGGCAGCTTAGAAAAAATCGCCGCACTTGATGAATTTAGTGTGACTGTTTACTGCCTTACAGGCAGCTTAGAAAAACACCGAGCCTTTCTGCCTCAGGTGATGTTGGTTTACTGCCTTACAGGCAGCTTAGAAACAATGCTCAAGGCGTGGTAAGTGGTGCAGGTGGTTTACTGCCTTACAGGCAGCTTAGAAAAGCATTTTGCAATGAGGCTTTAACAAGAGCTAGTTTACTGCCTTACAGGCAGCTTAGAAAATGCCCAAATCTTTTGGCCCAGTTTCCATTTTGTTTACTGCCTTACAGGCAGCTTAGAAATTTCTAGGTATCAATCAAGCTAATCGCTATTCGTTTACTGCCTTACAGGCAGCTTAGAAATAAACGAAACTTTGTTGCTAGTATTAAATTGCGTTTACTGCCTTACAGGCAGCTTAGAAATTGAGAGCCATCGTTAGCCGCGAGATCAACTGGTTTACTGCCTTACAGGCAGCTTAGAAATTCCAAGAATGGCCATCACTACCGCCCTTGCGGTTTACTGCCTTACAGGCAGCTTAGAAAAGCTGCGCGGCGTGTCGATATTCCACGGCATTGTTTACTGCCTTACAGGCAGCTTAGAAAGTAGATAGTGTTAGGCGGCAGCATTGAATGCAGTTTACTGCCTTACAGGCAGCTTAGAAATTCATATGGGGTCGGTAATGCGTCAAGCTCTTGTTTACTGCCTTACAGGCAGCTTAGAAAGGAGCGGGTTAGTTAAAATTCAGGTATAAAAAGTTTACTGCCTTACAGGCAGCTTAGAAAGCTTGAGGGGGTTTCAATTACAGCCAGCGTTAGTTTACTGCCTTACAGGCAGCTTAGAAAGTGAAGTGGAATTAGCCGCAGGCAGTGGTTCAGTTTACTGCCTTACAGGCAGCTTAGAAATAAATGTGCTGGACAATCATTTACGTCACGGTGTTTACTGCCTTACAGGCAGCTTAGAAAATACTGGCACTCACTGACTCAGATCTCAAGTGGTTTACTGCCTTACAGGCAGCTTAGAAAACAAGCTGGTACTGCTGCCACTGTTCAATTCAGTTTACTGCCTTACAGGCAGCTTAGAAAAGATCTGATGGGGTGATTACACCTGAAGAGTTGTTTACTGCCTTACAGGCAGCTTAGAAATAAGAGTGGATCACAAAACTTACCCACCAAATGTTTACTGCCTTACAGGCAGCTTAGAAATTTACCTCCAGCAGCACCGATCGACAACCCGCGTTTACTGCCTTACAGGCAGCTTAGAAAGCTGCGGGTTGTGACGAGGTTTTTACCGATAGGTTTACTGCCTTACAGGCAGCTTAGAAATCAACGGTATCAGTCGGCAAAATAAACGCAGGGTTTACTGCCTTACAGGCAGCTTAGAAAACGCTGTTTAGCTAAACGGGCAAGCAGCTCGTGTTTACTGCCTTACAGGCAGCTTAGAAATGCACAAGGGTATTAATGTTCCAAAGCTTGCCGTTTACTGCCTTACAGGCAGCTTAGAAAGCGCAGGATGTGATTTTCGAAATCGAGAATACGTTTACTGCCTTACAGGCAGCTTAGAAAGACTCCTGCGAGCACGAGCTCGTGCCAGAATTGTTCACTGCCTTACAGGCAGCTTAGAAATTGTCGGTACGCCAATCTCGCTGCAGTTGCCCGTTCACTGCCTTACAGGCAGCTTAGAAAATTTGTCACATGGTTTTTTAGGATGGGCGGTCGTTCACTGCCTTACAGGCAGCTTAGAAATAGCAAAGCTGGAACCATTTTATTTACCTGCGGTTCACTGCCTTACAGGCAGCTTAGAAACATAGCTCAAAGCCTGCATGCCACTCGGCATTGTTCACTGCCTTACAGGCAGCTTAGAAAAACATCCAAGTCAGCCGCAGCGGTCGCGTAAAGTTCACTGCCTTACAGGCAGCTTAGAAAATTTGGCAGTGATACCCATTCATCACAGATATGTTCACTGCCTTACAGGCAGCTTAGAAACAATCGAGTATCGAAATTGCTAAGGCATATCCTGTTCACTGCCTTACAGGCAGCTTAGAAATTAGAGAGCAATTCCCAAACAGGCACACCGTTGTTCACTGCCTTACAGGCAGCTTAGAAAACTTGGCCCCAGCTGTTAACCTCAAGCCCTTGGTTCACTGCCTTACAGGCAGCTTAGAAAATTGGCCCCTTGAGTACCAATAATCGCGGGCTGTTCACTGCCTTACAGGCAGCTTAGAAAAACACTGGCTGGTCGATTGCCAGCCGGATCTCGTTCACTGCCTTACAGGCAGCTTAGAAATTTCGGCGCTTCGTCATTAAGGTTGCGCACCAGTTCACTGCCTTACAGGCAGCTTAGAAAATGCAAATGGCCTCCGGCATTGGTGGCATTGCGTTCACTGCCTTACAGGCAGCTTAGAAAATGCAAATGGCCTCCGGCATTGGTGGCATTGCGTTCACTGCCTTACAGGCAGCTTAGAAATTGAAAAATGTATGGTCGATGCGGCTCGCTGGGTTCACTGCCTTACAGGCAGCTTAGAAAGTTAGAAGCGGCCAATTACAAGCGCAGGTTATGTTCACTGCCTTACAGGCAGCTTAGAAATAAAACAGCCCCTGCAAAGTCCGGCAAGGCCAGTTCACTGCCTTACAGGCAGCTTAGAAAGCCCAGGTGCGGGTCGTCCTAAGGGCGAACCAGTTCACTGCCTTACAGGCAGCTTAGAAAATAGCGAAAAGGCATGCCAGTGATGCGCCCACGTTCACTGCCTTACAGGCAGCTTAGAAATAGGCTAAGGTGTGGCATCGGCATCGGTAGAGGTTCACTGCCTTACAGGCAGCTTAGAAAACATCGGCAGGGCGAAAGTAAAAGGAATAAAAGTTCACTGCCTTACAGGCAGCTTAGAAATATATCTCACCGTCAACAATAAAATATTAAAAGTTCACTGCCTTACAGGCAGCTTAGAAACATTAACTAAGAGGCCCGCCACATCGGCAGGGGTTCACTGCCTTACAGGCAGCTTAGAAAACGCTGGCCCTGTGCTCATTTCAAAATCTCCTGTTCACTGCCTTACAGGCAGCTTAGAAAATGATTATTCCTTAGGATTAAGTTAATTAAGAGTTCACTGCCTTACAGGCAGCTTAGAAAGCATTGGCACGTTTACGCGCCTGATATTGCTTGTTCACTGCCTTACAGGCAGCTTAGAAAATGCAGGGCAGCGAATCCGCCACCAAATACAAGTTCACTGCCTTACAGGCAGCTTAGAAAACCAATGGATTTATCCATTTGCTGGGCGGCGAGTTCACTGCCTTACAGGCAGCTTAGAAACCAGTAAAGCAGCGGGTAGGTTTTATCCGAGAGTTCACTGCCTTACAGGCAGCTTAGAAAAATGGAATAAGCAAACCAAAATAAAAAGCCCAGTTCACTGCCTTACAGGCAGCTTAGAAATATTGATAAGTGAGCTTCATCAACAACAAACAGTTCACTGCCTTACAGGCAGCTTAGAAATTGAGCGCCTAAGCGGTCAAATCAATTTAATCGTTCACTGCCTTACAGGCAGCTTAGAAAGTGAAGTGGAATACAACCGTCAAAACCACATGGTTCACTGCCTTACAGGCAGCTTAGAAACATTGCTTGTTTTTACTTGAGGGTACTGTGGTGTTCACTGCCTTACAGGCAGCTTAGAAAGCTCAGTGATCCGTCTATCGCTTTGGCTTGGCTGTTCACTGCCTTACAGGCAGCTTAGAAAAATATGCCCTGTGAAGCAGGGATACCCACCACGTTCACTGCCTTACAGGCAGCTTAGAAATGCGGTTTCTCACTTTAATGAACCATTTGAAAGTTCACTGCCTTACAGGCAGCTTAGAAATTTACCACCCCTGATTTATTAACCGATGAAAAGTTCACTGCCTTACAGGCAGCTTAGAAAGTGCCATTGGCGTGATTTAATGAAATTCCTCTGTTCACTGCCTTACAGGCAGCTTAGAAAAGTCACGGAAACTGCGCCAACACCTGAGCTTCGTTCACTGCCTTACAGGCAGCTTAGAAAATCCACAAGACTCCGTATTCTGGCAAAAAACCGTTCACTGCCTTACAGGCAGCTTAGAAATGGCGTCCCTGCAGTTGAAAACGAGGTTGCCTGTTCACTGCCTTACAGGCAGCTTAGAAAGTTTCAGCGAGCATTGATAAAAACACGGCGGCGTTCACTGCCTTACAGGCAGCTTAGAAAGCAATACCGCGAATTAACGGATGAACTTCCTCGTTCACTGCCTTACAGGCAGCTTAGAAACAACGCCTTTGCAAGTTGAGCTGGCGAGAAAAGTTCACTGCCTTACAGGCAGCTTAGAAAATGGTTTAATCTGTTAACTGTTCCACAAACCAGTTCACTGCCTTACAGGCAGCTTAGAAATCATTGAAGTCCTCCAGTGGGTGATATTCGGCGTTCACTGCCTTACAGGCAGCTTAGAAATGCAACCTGAATGCGGCGCAGCTGATAGCCGCGTTCACTGCCTTACAGGCAGCTTAGAAATTTACCCAAATAACGGGCCCTATCACACCCGAGTTCACTGCCTTACAGGCAGCTTAGAAAGCGTTAGATGTTGAAGTTGAAGCGCGCAGAACGTTCACTGCCTTACAGGCAGCTTAGAAAAGCAAATCCCAGTGCGCGCCATTGTTGCATGCGTTCACTGCCTTACAGGCAGCTTAGAAAAACCGGATCAACATAGGTCCCAAGCACTAATCGTTCACTGCCTTACAGGCAGCTTAGAAATTTGATGCGGCTACTGACACAGTGTTCGTTAAGTTCACTGCCTTACAGGCAGCTTAGAAAGTTATCCCGTATCACTTCATTTTTTGCCGTCAGTTCACTGCCTTACAGGCAGCTTAGAAATAAAGCGGCTCAAAGCCTTCGCACGGCGAAGCGTTCACTGCCTTACAGGCAGCTTAGAAATTCATGGCCGTTTGCCATAAAAAGCGACAAAATGTTCACTGCCTTACAGGCAGCTTAGAAAATATAGAAGCACTGCGCTGTGCAATGTTGGAAGTTCACTGCCTTACAGGCAGCTTAGAAATAACACAGCCAAACGAGCCACTAAATCATTGAGTTCACTGCCTTACAGGCAGCTTAGAAAGCTCTTTAGCCAGTTCGGCAACGTCCTCACATGTTCACTGCCTTACAGGCAGCTTAGAAAGTTATAGACTTGCTGTTTTTGATGGCATGCAAGTTCACTGCCTTACAGGCAGCTTAGAAAGAGTTGTTGCCCAAGGTTAAAACCCTTAATCCGTTCACTGCCTTACAGGCAGCTTAGAAAATTCCCAGCAGAAACAAAAGGCACAACATTAAGTTCACTGCCTTACAGGCAGCTTAGAAAAGTTTCAAAAGGTGGTAATAATGGGATATTAAGTTCACTGCCTTACAGGCAGCTTAGAAAATTTTGTCCAATATCTATAGTTGCTGGAAAGCGTTCACTGCCTTACAGGCAGCTTAGAAATCCAGAGGAAAAGCATCATCCTTTTTACAAGGGTTCACTGCCTTACAGGCAGCTTAGAAAAATGGTAAACATGGCGCAAAAAGCCTCAGATGGTTCACTGCCTTACAGGCAGCTTAGAAAAACAACCCAGAGAGCTGGCTCAATGCCCTGCGGTTCACTGCCTTACAGGCAGCTTAGAAATGCTTGAGGCATTAAATAAGCAAGGCCCAGGTGTTCACTGCCTTACAGGCAGCTTAGAAACGCCAGTAATCGCGAGTTCTGCCCGTGTACCTGTTCACTGCCTTACAGGCAGCTTAGAAATGCGATAAGTTAGGCGACCCTATATCGCGTGGGTTCACTGCCTTACAGGCAGCTTAGAAAAAGAACATCGGTTTCGATACAACGAGCCATGAGTTCACTGCCTTACAGGCAGCTTAGAAAATTGCTGCATAATGCGGTTGGATTCGTCTTGCTGTTCACTGCCTTACAGGCAGCTTAGAAAGTGAAAACCACATGGTGACCGCCAACGACCCCGTTCACTGCCTTACAGGCAGCTTAGAAAGTGAAAACCACATGGTGACCGCCAACGACCCCGTTCACTGCCTTACAGGCAGCTTAGAAATGATGGGTACATTTCGCGGCGGCGTTTTAAATGTTCACTGCCTTACAGGCAGCTTAGAAATATATTCGATGGTGAACTAAAATGCCTACATAGTTCATTGCCTTACAGGCAGCTTAGAAAAAATGAAAGGTTTTCTGTGGCCTTTTGCACCTGTTCACTGCCTTACAGGCAGCTTAGAAACGCGAGGACTAGGGCGCAGCCGACGGCTTTTATTCACCACTTCACAGGCGGCTTAGAAAGCTAGCCAAGTTTTACTGTAGCTAAAGCACAAGTTTGATTTGTTGTTCGTTGAAGCGACCTAATAGCGTTAAGCCTCTTTAGTGAGGCTTTTTTATTCGTTTTTTTCTAGATACTGCTCACTAAAACCTTTCAAAAATGCATGCGCTGATGTGCCACAGGCAAGGCAAACCTGCTCAAGTTCTAAGATTTTGAGTTGACGCTCCCCGCTCTCGTACTTGGATACGAAACTTTGGGGCTTTTCTAATTTAAGAGCGAGCTCACTTTGACTGAGGCCTGCATTTTTACGCATAGCTTTCAATTCATTACGTAAGGCTTCTTCTCTATCCGACCATAGCTTTTGTTTCATGGGCCGATAGTAGACGAAGTTGTAAAATATCCCATTTTGGGATATTTTGGTTATGTATTAGGGTTTCTAATATGAGTTTGGAGGTTGGTTATTGCATCAAATCTGACTGAACCAGTTGATGGGGTAAATCTAATATATTTTCTCTATCCGCTCACCTTCGAGATGACTTGTTATAGCTATTACTAATCTCTTAATTTTAAAGCAGTTAGGAGAGTTTCAAAAATGGACCGGTTTATTAAATATCTGATAATTTGTTTTTTATTAGTACTATCAATGGCTTTGTTGACAATATTCAAGAGCAACGTTGAACTTGGTTTTTGGGGATGGATAGCTTTCATTTTATCTGGAACTCTGTTTATGACGATTGGCTCCTTTATAGGTGGAGTATTTTTAAGCTTTGTTAGGCCAGATGCATACTTTACATCAGGTGCTATGGATGCATTTTATAAACGTATATTTTGGAGTGTTGGACCTCAATTTATTGGCGGACTAATTGGTTTTATGGCGTGTGAAGGATTTATGGTCAATGTGTTAGGATTTACCCAGTTTAGGTAAGATATTACTATTGATATTTGAGATACTAAGCTCAGTTAAAAAGCCTTTAACTGAGCTAGATCTAAATAGTTATTATTTCAGTATTAGGTGTTTATAATCAATTTTAAATATTGTGACAATTTTTCTAACGCTTCCCTTCGCTCATCGAAATAATCATGCTGGTTATAAATCCCTTCAACACCCTTTAGTTTGTGGTTAAGGCAACGCTCTGCAACGTGCCCTGGCGTTCCTTGTTTTGCAAGCAGGGTGCGGCAGGTACGACGTAGATCGTGCACAGTGAAGTGGGGCATATCACCCATTAAGTTTGGGGGTTGTTTTTTCTTACCGGCTTCGTGGCCAAATAGTTTAGTGATTGCTCGGTTTAGCGTATCAGGACCCATATGGGGATTTTTACTTGAGCGTCTGCTGGGGAAGACATACTCGGAGTCATATGCTCTGATTTTTAGCTCATATAGCCATTCCATCACTATGGGCGGCAATGGAATCGCAATACCCACTCCAGATTTGCTCCTGTTTTTTGACAGATTCCACACCTTCTCATCAAGATTAAACTCCTTCCAAGGCGCTTCAGCTAACTCAGACTTACGTACTCCCAATGTAATCAGTAGTGCACATGCTAGATAGTTGTCACGGCTAAAGCTGTTACTATTTTCCCTAGCGATTTTAAAAAACGTGGTGACTTCCTCTCGCGTTAAAGCGCGGTCTTTACTTTTTTCTAAGCCACCAGCATCTGATATAGAAAATGCACTTGCGGGATTTGCGCCAAGCAGATCCAGCTTTATGCCGTGATTAAAAAGCTGCTTGCAGTACATTAGAGCATCGTTAGCTATTGCTGGGCGGTTAGTGGCTGCAATGGCTTGTAATACAGCCTTTATGTCTCTGGCTGTGACGCTATCGACGTTGAAGCTGCCTATATGGGGAGCAATGTCTTTACGGTAGATACGTTCGGGGATTTCGTGGTGCTTGAGTCTTTTAATGTTACCTAAATGCCAATCGGCAAAGAGATCATCAACGGTTTTGATTTTGGATTGCTCTGCACGTTTTTTGGCTATGAGCGGGTCGAGACCATCGCGAAACTGTTTCATTTTGGTAGCAGCTTCCGCACGCGCATCCGCAAGAGACATATCACTGTATTTTGCTAAGGTCATTTCCTTGCGTTTGGATTGCGCCGTGTAACGGAGCATCCAATATGGAACGCCAAGCTTTGGGACAACAAAATACAGACCGGCTCCATCTGCATACCGGCCAGGTTCTCCTTTAGCCTTGGACTCAATCTCTTTTACTGTCAGGTTTCCCATAAATCCATTCCCCATCATGACCTTAAGGTTGCTTTTATGAAAGCCAATAATACCCACCACTGACGATCGGAGTTATTGTAGCATACCCACCAATATACCCACCATATGGCGGTGGGTAGTGGTGGGTATAGATGGATGTTAGTAGACGGGTTAAATATTAAAACCAATCAAAAACAATGGTTAATGGTGCTTTATGGATGCCTATGGATATCATTCAACGTTTTGGATCTGCTCGCGCATTTGTTCGATGAGCACTTTGAGCTCGACGGCGGCGGCGGTGATTTCGGTGCTGATGGATTTAGAGGCGAGGGTGTTCGATTCGCGGTTAAATTCTTGCATCATAAAATCTAAACGGCGACCTTCGCTGCCGCCTTTTTTGAGGATGCGGCGGGCTTCGTTAACATGGGCTTCGAGCCTGTCCATTTCCTCTGCCACATCTTGTTTTTGCGCTAACAAGATCATCTCCTGCTCGATGCGGGCGGGATCGAGTTCACCTTTGATTTCGGCGAGACGATTGGTGAGTTTATCGCGCTGATATTCCATGACTTTAGGCATATGCTCGCGTACAACGGCGATTTGCTCGCTGACGCCGTCTAAACGGCTTAAGAGCATGTCTTTGATGGCTGCGCCTTCACGGCCTCGGGCTTCAATGAATTGGTCGATAGCTAAGTCGAAGGCGGTCATTAAATCGGCACCAACCGCGTCCATATCCTGCTCAGCACTAGAAAGTACTCCTGGCCAGCGCAAAATATCGGTGAGGTTGACTTCGCCTTGTCCGGCTTCTTGTTTGAGCCAACTAGCGGCGTCGAGTAGCTGTTTGGCTAACCCTTGGTTTAATTTAAGTTCGTTATTGCTGTTATCGGCTAATTCGTAGCGTAAATTGACCTCGACTTTACCGCGGCTTAAGCGTTTACGCAGGCGGTCGCGTAAAACGGGCTCGAAGCTGCGGAATTGTTCTGGCAGACGTAGGTAAGTTTCGAGATAACGCTGGTTGACTGAGCGAATTTCCCAAGAGGCAGTGCCCCATTGTGCTTTGTGCTCAATGCGAGCGTAGGCTGTCATGCTTTGGATCATGGGTTGTCCTAGTGGTTTAATCGTCATAATGAGAGGCGATTATAGAGTCAATGGCTTTAGGATTAAAGGCATACCACTACTCGCGAGGAGGATTAGGTGTTTGTGTGACGAGTTTGCTAGAGAATCACCCTAAGCATGGCATCTATAGGCACAAAACCCTATAATATGCAGCCAAAATCGGTCAATGACTCAGAATACAGGAATTTCGCATGCGTCCAAGTAACAGAACGCCAGCACAAACACGCCCCATTACTATCACTCGCCAATTTACGGCCCATGCCGAAGGTTCTGTGTTAGTCGAATTTGGCGAAACTAAAGTGCTTTGTACCGCCAGTTTTACTGAGGGTGTACCGCGTTTCCTTAAAGGTCAGGGCCAAGGCTGGGTAACGGCGGAATACGGCATGTTGCCACGCTCAACCCATAGCCGTATGGATCGTGAAGCCGCTCGTGGTAAACAATCTGGCCGCACGCAAGAAATTCAACGTCTTATCGGCCGTGCGTTGCGTGCCTGTGTGGATATGAAAGCGCTGGGTGAAAACACCATTGTCATCGATTGTGATGTGATCCAAGCTGATGGCGGTACTCGCACCGCGTCAATCACTGGTGCTTGTGTCGCCTTAGTGGATGCGCTTAACTGGGCTCGTGGTAAAGGCATTATTAAATCTAACCCGCTTAAGTTCTTAATCGCTGCGGTCAGCGTGGGTATCTACAACGGTGAAGCGATAAGCGACCTAGAGTATGTTGAAGACAGCGCAGCCGAAACCGATATGAACGTGGTAATGACAGAAACCGGTAAGATTATCGAAATTCAAGGTACTGCCGAAGGTGAACCGTTTACTCACGAAGAGTTGATTGAGCTACTTGGTTTAGCGAAGAACAGTATTCGCGAAATCGTCGATGTGCAGAAAGCCGCATTAAATTAATTGTTATTGATAAAAAGCCCCGTTATGGGGCTTTTTATTAAATCAATTTTGCTATAACCCAATAAAAATAGAACGTTAAAGTCGTAAGGAGAGATTGTGAAAGCCTATCAACGTGAGTTTATTGAATTTGCCCTAGAGCGTCAGGTGTTGCGATTCGGCGAGTTTACCCTTAAATCGGGCCGTATCAGTCCTTATTTCTTTAATGCGGGTTTATTCAATACTGGCCGTGATTTAGCCCGTTTAGGGCGTTTTTATGCGGCGGCGTTAGTGGATTCTGGCATAGAGTACGATCTGTTGTTTGGCCCAGCTTACAAAGGTATTCCGATTGCGACCACGACAGCGGTGGCTTTGTGCGAACATCACGATATCGATATTCCCTACTGCTTTAACCGTAAAGAGAAAAAAGATCACGGTGAGGGCGGTAGCTTAGTCGGTAGCGAGCTTAAAGGTCGGGTGATGCTGGTGGACGATGTGATCACTGCGGGAACGGCGATCCGTGAGTCGATGGAAATCATCGAAGCTCATCAAGCGCAGCTGGCAGGCGTATTAATT
This sequence comes from Shewanella sp. Sh95, assembly GCF_001308045.1. Taxonomy (NCBI): domain Bacteria; kingdom Pseudomonadati; phylum Pseudomonadota; class Gammaproteobacteria; order Alteromonadales; family Shewanellaceae; genus Shewanella; species Shewanella sp. Sh95. Next base: position 49,930 of record NZ_LGYY01000138.1, on the reverse strand, counting down.
GCGCTGGATAGGCAAGAAAAGGGCAAGGGCGAATTGTCAGCCATCCAAGAGGTCGAGCGTGATTTTGGCTGTGGTATTGTGGCGATCATCAAGCTTGCGGATCTGATCCGCTATTTATCTGAAAAACCAGGTATGGAAGCGCAACTAGCAGCGGTAAGCCAATACCGTGAGCAGTATGGCATCGAGGCCTAATAAGGCTTAAGCGTGTTATAAACCGCTAAAACAGAAACGCTGCAATTCAATAAGAATGGCAGCGTTTTTTTATATCTCACACAAAGTAAGGTCTTACTTCGACTGGTGTAAAAACTCGGCGCGGGTCGCGGGGTTGGATTTAAAAATGCCACCTAAGGCCGTAGTGGTGGTGGAGCTAGTGGAGTCCATTACGCCGCGGGATTTTACGCAGTAATGCACCGCATCCATTTTAACCGCAACATCTTTAGTTTCGAGCAAGGTCTGCAGCGCGACTAACACTTGCTGAGTCAAACGCTCTTGTACCTGAGGACGTTGGGCAAAGAAACGTACAATGCGGTTAATCTTTGATAAACCAATAATTTTTTTACGTGGAAGATACGCAATGGTTGCTGTGCCATCAATAGTGACAAGGTGATGTTCACAGGTACTGGTCAGGCTAATATCCTGTACGCGCACCATTTCATCAAAGCCCATTTTGTTATCAATCACAGTGATCTTCGGGAAGTTAGCATAATCTAGACCGGAGAAGATTTCGTCGACATACATTTTGGCGATGCGGCGTGGGGTATCGGCAAGACTGTCATCAGAAAGATCCAGTGACATAAGCGTCAGAATTTCCTTCATATGGTGTTCAATCTTGTCCTTACGCTCTTCAGGAGTAAACACACTGGGGAGCATGGGGGTTTCAAGTCCGCGCTCTTGCAGGGCGGCTTGTACTTTTACTGCTGCTTCACTTAATGACATTTTTATCCTCCACTACTTCAGTAGCGGCTATCACTGAAAACCTAGCACCCTAAACTGAGTTTGTACAATGGGTGAACTCAGGTACAAATCGACTGGTTCTTATCTGGGTAAGAACAAGGTGGGGGAGAATAGCGCGAATTGCGGATAATTCATACCAAAAAACGCTCACGCTGAAGATGAAAAAGCCGATAGTCCTTATCGATTATCGGCTCCTCGGGGCGTTAAAACATTATTATCTTGATGAAGATAATAGGGCGTGTTGACGTTTCAGGATTATTTTTGCAGCAATGTGGCTGGCTTTTATGCAAGGCAAAGTCCGTGCTGTGTAGTTATTCTACATAAACGGACGATAACGCGGCAGAAAAGCCAGCCAAATGCTGCCCGAAGGGGTCGTCTGGCAAGCCCTTGCTCTTACTTTCTGTCATAAGAGCCGCTCGTCATTTGAGTAGAATAACTACACATCATTCCTCGTTTCGCGAGCACGTGCTTGCCAGAACGAACAAAATTTAATCTCGAAACGTCAACACGCCCTAGTTATTTTAGTGAGTACTAAAGTTTTAAGTTGGTTTTTAAGAAGCTCAGCATCTGATCGTAATATTTGGCTCTATGCTCATCGTTATAAAAACCATGGCCTTCGTTATCCATCACCAGTTTTTGGTAAGGATAATTATGGGCTTTGAGGGCTTTTTCTAGTGATTCTAATTGTTCAATCGGCGCTCGCTCATCGTCACCACCGTGAACCAGTAAGAGGTTCGCTTTTAATTTAGCAACGTTCTCTGAGGGAGACATGGCTTTTAGGGTGGCTTTGTCTTGGCCGAGTACGTCCTTAAGATAGCTTGTGCCTGAACGTGTTCTGGCGACGTCACCTTCATCAAACATCAACTCCAGATCATACACACCAGCAAACCCAACCGCGCATTTAAACATATCGGGGGCTAATACTGCGCTTTGTAGGGCGCTATAGCCGCCAAAGCTACCGCCTGCGATACAAACTCGTTCTTTATCGGCAAAGCCTTGGTCAATCACATATTGAGTCGCATCGATAATATCGTGCTGAATATCCGAGCCCCATTTTTGATAGCCAGCTCGCTCGAAACGCTTGCCATAACCACCTGAGCCACGGAAGTTAACCTGTAATACCGCGATACCATTTTGGGCGAGTAATTGATTTTGAGGGTCAAAGCCCCACCAGTCACGAATACCATGGGGGCCACCATGGGGATTGACGACCAAAGGGAGATTTTTGGCTTCTTTGCCGAAGGGTAAGGTTAAGTAGCCATGGATTTTCTGGCCATCGCGGTTGGTGAAGCTAATGGGTTTAACCTCCGCCATTTGCTCTGGGTCGAGCCATTTGCGAGCGGTGGCTAGATACTCTAGCTTGAGCTTTTTAGTATCAAACAAATAGTAATCACCGGGATTGCGGTCGTTAAATGCAATCACCACCAGTTGCTCGCCATTACGGGTTTCGCTGACAATCCGTACTTGATGCCCGGGTAGAGCTGCAATTAAATCCTTGAGTAGTTTGGCGTGGCTATCGTTGTTATCGACAAATGCATAACTGGGATAGCCATTTTCAAATTCAACGGCATAGAGCTGTTTGTTTGTGCCATTGATCCAGAAGTTGCTCGGATCTACAACCTCATCTTGAATGATCTCGGCCTTCTCGCCTGTTTCGAGGTTGATGCGATAGACGCCTAAGGTTTCAGTGCCCACGCGACCCGCAGCATAGATGGTATTTTTATTATCAGCGAAAGAGATAGGCGTAAAATCACTTAAGCCAAGGTTAAGTTTGTCGGTGTTTATCCATTCGCCATCTTTGCGGTAAAAGACTTTAGTGATGTTTTTGCCATCTTCCCCTGCCACAAAGCGGACTTCACCCTCATGGTCTGTCATAAAGCGTGCTCGGCCAATGGGGGAGCCTGTTATACGTTTACGAACCCCGCTAAATAAGTCAACGCGGTAAACATCCTGAAGTGTTTCAGTAAAGTTGGGGGCACCACCCCATGGGATCGCATTGACTAACATATAACGCTCGTCATCAGGCAGGGGATCGAGAATAAAGGCGGTAGCACTTATAGGAGTATTTTTCTTGAGATTCGATCCTGTTTGTTGCTCGCTACTTTTATAACCAAATAAATATTTTGGGCGAGAACCATCGGCATTAACCGCCATTAATTCGCCGTAGTATTGGGGCACATCGCTCCAGCCCTTAAGGTATTCTTTTGCCAGTACTATGCGCTCGCTATTGGCCCATTCATAGGTGCCTACCTGCGCGTTGCTCGGGAAGCGAATTGCGTTAAGCAATTTTTTGGTTTGTGCATCGAGTACTAAGAGGACATTCTTGCCTTCGACACTGGTGATTGCACTTAAGTATTTGCCGGTAGGCGAGATTTTGACGTTAGAGTACTCGTTACCGCGACTGAATAATTGGGATTGTGACAGGGCATTTGTGGCCGAGGTTTCGGCCGCTAATGTGCTGAAAGGCATAATAGGCAAGCAAATTACGGCCAATGCAGCAAATGGCAAAGATTTCATCTGACATCCTTGTAATATTATTGTGGTTTTTGTTTTGTAAATGTTTACTCGAGATTAAAACAAAAGAAATACCGATACAAGGAGTAGGGGATAAAAGAAAGGACGGTGATTACCGTCCTTTATGTTGATAAATCATTAGCTTTGCAACAGCTGATGCTGAATAAAGCGCCACTGTTCATCGAAGTGTTGTGTGGGTTTTAGTTTAAACTCACTGCGGACAAATTGAGCAATTCGCCCCTCTGCGAAGGCTAACAGCAAATTAGCTAAAATAGCCTCATCTAAATTAAAGCCTTTGCCTTCTCGCAGGGTCTTTTCCCGCAAAATTTGCTTAAGTTGAGTTTCTATTTTTGCAAATAGCGTACTAATGCGGCTACGCAGACGCTCATTTTCACCTAAAAGCGCATCACCATTGAGGACGCGCGAGATCCCTGGATTACGCTCGGCAAAAATCAGCAGTAGTTGCAGCACCAGTTGACAGCGTTTCATGGTGTCTTTTTCATCATCCATGATGATGTTGATACGAGAGAGTAATGACTCTTCAATAAACTCAATTAACCCTTCGAACATCCGTGCCTTACTCGGGAAGTGGCGATAGAGTGCCGCTTCCGATACGCCGACTTCTGAGGCGAGTTTAGCGGTGGTAATACGTTGTCCTGGGCTGGTTTCTAGCATTTGTGCTAGGCATTGCAGTATGTGTTCACGACGATTAATTTTTGGGCTTACAGCCATTGCAGTATCCTTCGCTCAATAACGATTCAGGTTATTTAGTGCCAGAATGGCCAAATCCACCTTCACCACGGTCTGAGCTATCGAACTCATCAACGAGTTTGAATTGTGCTTGTACCACAGGGACAAACACCAGTTGTGCGAGACGATCACCGATTTCTAAGGTAAATGGGGTATCGCTGCGGTTCCAACAAGAGACCATTAAGGGCCCCTGATAATCCGAATCGATAAGCCCAACCAGATTTCCAAGGACGATACCGTGCTTATGCCCAAGGCCTGAACGCGGTAAAATCACTGCTGCAAGGCCTGGATCTGCTACATGGATGGCGATACCCGTTGGGATTAACTGAGTTTCTCCCGGGGCTATCGTCATGGTGGTATCTATCATGGCGCGAAGATCCATGCCTGCGCTGCCTGGTGTGGCATAGGCAGGCAGCGGGAATTCAGAGCCAATACGGGAATCGAGGATCTTTAATTCAATCGGTGTTTTCATTTGTGTTGTTTTTCTTTCACTATCAACGAAAGTAATTGCCGAGCCAACGTGAGTTTATCGGTAGCAGGCAAATCTTGACTACCCTGTGGCCAGAATACGCGCAGGGCATTGGCATCGGCGTTAAAGCCTAGACCAGCAACGGATACATCGTTTGCCGCGATCATATTCAAATTTTTACGTTTGAGTTTATCGCGGGCGTAGGCTTCTACATCATGGGTTTCTGCGGCAAATCCCACCATAAAAGGACGGTTTGCCAAGCTTGCGACCGTCGCTAAGATATCAGGATTCCTCACCAGCGCAAGTTGCATTTCTTCCGCTGACTTTTTGATTTTACTGGTGGCAATATCGCTGACGCGATAGTCAGCAACCGCCGCACAGCCGATAAAAATATCTTTATTATCAACATTCTCCATCACAGCATCGAGCATATTCTGTGCCGATTCAACATTGATTCGTGTCACCCCTTCTGGGGTGGCTAAATTTACGGGTCCTGCGACCAAGGTCACATCGGCGCCCATATCGGCCGCGGCCTTCGCTAAGGCAAAGCCCATCTTGCCTGAGCTGTGATTAGAGATATAGCGTACAGGATCGATGGCTTCGCGGGTTGGGCCTGCGGTGATCAGTACCGATTGGCCTGCTAGCGGTTGTGACTCCTGTTCAGCATAGACATCTTTTGTTGCAAAAAAGCGACTCGCAAGTTCGGCAATTTCGAGCGGTTCGAGCATGCGGCCAGGGCCCACTTCACCGCAAGCTTGACTGCCACTTGCCGGTCCCCACAGGGTGTAACCACGGCTTTGTAAACTGGCTAAATTGGCTTGAGTGGCGAGATTACGATACATCTGCTGATTCATTGCTGGACAGAGCGCAATTGGCGCTTCAGTGGCAAGACAAGTGGTTGTGATTAATTCATCTGCCATGCCTGCATTGATACGGGCGAGAAGATTTGCTGTAGCAGGGGCGATAATCACTAAATCGGCCCAGCGCGCCAGTTCAATATGGCCCATCGCCGCTTCGGCAGCGGGATCGAGTAAGCTCGATGATACCGGATGCCCTGATAAGGCTTGCAGTGTGAGTGGGGTAATAAATTCCATCGCACTTTGGCTCATGACCACACGTACATCAAAGCCGCGTTCTTTTAAGCGGCGCACTAAATCCGCACTTTTGTAGGCCGCAATGCCGCCACCAATACCCAGCAGGACGTTTTTCGTTATCAGGCTCACAGACATCATCCGAGATTGAAATAATGTCGCCAACCATACCACAAAGCGATGAATTGGCGTGACTGTCCCAGTTCAAAAAATCTCGTCCATACTTGCTAAAGTAAAAATATGCGACGACAGGAGGTCACATGGCGATTAAGGATTGGCCAGAGGGAGAAGGGCCGCGGGATAAGTTATTGCTAAAAGGCGCTAGTCATCTCTCGGATGCCGAATTACTGGCGGTGTTGTTGCGTAATGGCCTGTCAGGGCTGAATGCCGTAGACCTTGCCCGTTCACTTATTCAAGAATTTGGTGGTTTAAGAAGCTTACTTTGCGCACCAAAGCATCAGGTGTGTCGACTTCCTGGCGTGGGACCTGTAAAATACGCCCAGCTTCAAGCCGCGGCTGAATTAGCGAGGCGTGTGGCACAAGAAAACCTGCAGAGAGGTCAGGTTTTGACAAATCCCGATTTAACTCGGGATTATTTAATGAGACAATTAGCTGACCGCTCCTATGAAGTGTTCGCAATTTTGCTGCTGGATAGCCAGCATAGAGTGATTCAGTTCGTCGAATTATTCCGCGGAACAATAGATTCAGCCTCAGTGTACCCACGTGAAGTGGTGAGCTTAGTGCTGGAGAAAAAGGCTGCTGCCGTCATAGTGTGTCACAATCATCCGTCTGGTATTGCCGAGCCCAGTCAGGCTGACAGACGAATAACTGAGCGATTAAAAAATGCGTTGGCAACCATAGATGTATCCCTGTTGGATCATATGGTTGTTGGTGATCGAGAGATAGTTTCCTTCGCGGAACGAGGCTGGATTAATTAATCTAACACTTGATCTTCACTCTGTGATCGTGTATAAAATGCGCCCTCTTTGTGCCTCGGGCGACGGCCATACGAGGCACATTAATGCTCGAGCGTTAAAATTGTTTTTGGAGAAGATTGACATGTCAAGAGTATGCCAAGTTACTGGCAAGAAGCCGATGGTTGGTAACAACCGTTCGCACGCAAAAAACGCGACCCGTCGTCGTTTTTTACCTAACCTACAAAACCACCGTTTTTGGTTAGAAGAAGAAAAACGTTTCGTACAGTTACGTGTATCTACTAAAGGTATCCGTCTGATCGATAAGAAAGGTATTGAAGTTGTTGTTGCTGAACTTCGTGCCCGTGGCGAGAAGGTGTAATAGATCATGGCTAAAGCTAAAGGTAATCGTGAGAAGATCAAATTAGTTTCTACAGCTAAAACTGGTCACTTCTACACAACTGAAAAAAACAAGCGTAACATGCCAGAAAAAATGGAAATCAAAAAATTTGATCCAGTTATTCGTCAGCACGTTATCTACAAAGAAGCAAAAATCAAGTAATCCTTGTTTAGTGTTTCGAGAAAAGCCCCTTATCTAAGGGGCTTTTTTTTTGGCTTTTCGTCATCAAGATGAGATAAATCTGTCCCATATTTGGCGATTGCGACTAAATCATATTTGGTTAAAAAAATGTAATCATTTATCAAAAGTGCAATTTTTTGAAAATATAAGCACTTTGTTGTATTAAAACTGCATTTTAATGAGAATAAATTCTTTATTGGTGAATTAAAATGCAATACTATACGCGGGTTTTCGTTATTCACTCCTGGTAAGCCATTTTGGGGGTACCAGCTTAAATATGAGGTGTAAACAACGCGTGCGTACCACTGAACTGGTTGATGGATTTCGTCATTCTGCCCCTTACGTTAATGCCCATAGAGGGAAAACCTTTGTGGTGATGTTGGGTGGCGAGGCTTTAGCACAAAATCAATTTCGCGGCATTTTGAATGACGTGGCGTTGTTACACAGTTTGGGTATTAAAGTGGTGTTGGTGTATGGCGCGAGGCCGCAAATCGATGCAGCGTTAGCCGCCAATGGGATTGAACCCGCCTACCACGAAGGTGTACGTATCACGGATGAAGACTCACTCAAAGTCATTAAGCAAGTCGCGGGTGCATTACAGTTTGATATTACCGCGCGTTTATCGATGAGTTTAAGCAATACGCCGATGCAAGGTGCGCAAATTAACTTAGTCAGCGGTAACTTTGTGATTGCTCAGCCACTGGGCGTCGATAATGGTGTGGATTTTTGTCTAAGCGGCAAAGTGCGCCGTATCGATACTCAAGGGCTTAAGCGTCAGCTCGATAACCACTGTATCGTGTTGATGGGGCCGATTGCTGCATCCGTCACTGGCGAAAGCTTTAACCTCACGGCCGAAGAGATTGCCACTCAGGTTGCTATCAAGCTTAAGGCCGACAAGATGATTGGCTTTAGTTCGCAAAATGGCATCCTCGATCGCAATGGCGATGTGATTGCCGAATTAATGCCAAATGATGCGCAAAATATTCTGACTAAGCTTGCTGAGCAAGGTTCTGCCTGTGTGGGCACGATGGCTTTCCTCAAGGCGAGTATTGATGCGTGCCGTAATGGGGTACCCCGTTGTCATTTGGTTAGCTATCTTGATGATGGTGCCTTGCTGCAGGAGTTGTTCTCCCGCGAAGGCATAGGCACGCAAATCGTGACAGAAAGCGCTGAGCGCCTGCGCCGCGCATCGATTAGCGATATTGGCGGCATATTGAATTTAATCCGTCCTCTGGAAGAGCAAGGCATTTTAGTGCGCCGAAGCCGTGAGCAGCTTGAGATTGAGATCGAGCAGTTTATGTTGATTGAGCGAGACGGCTTAGTGATTGGCTGCGCGGCTCTGTATCCGTTCGAGGAGGATAACGCCGGTGAGTTTGCCTGTTTAGTGGTGCATCCAGATTATCGCGATGCGGATAGGGGCAGTCTGCTGCTGAAAAACATCATAGGTCAGGCGCGTCATCGGGGTTATTCCCGTTTGTTTGCCTTGACTACCCGCAGCATTCACTGGTTCTTAGAACATGGCTTTGTGATTGAAGATGTGGATGCATTGCCGCAGAAGAAAAAGCAGCTGTATAACTATCAGCGCCGCTCTAAAATTCTCGCCCTTGATCTGTAAGCTTTTTACGCTTGATAAGATGCCAGCCTAGCGCTGGCATTTTTGTTGACATAATATGTCTTTGTTGGCAGATTAAGCTTTTCTTCCTTAAGGACTGCCCACCATGGTGACTCAGTTTTTCTCCCTCGCGCCTCTGACTCAAACTTCAATTTTAAGCTTTATTATCTTGCTGTTAGGTTTAGCTGGCTTACTGTGGATGTTGTGGGTTAAACCTATGCCGAAAGTGGCTAAATCGGCGAGCTTAGGCATCTTGTTAGTGATGATTGGTGGATTTTCTTGGGTGTTTTATCAATCCCATAATGCTGAAATCGCGCTAACCGACACCGAGCTAAAACTCGATATTCCCTTCTATAAAGTGCAATTAGCGCGTTCCGAACTGCTGGTCGAGCAGGCGCGTCTTATCGACTTGAAGCAGGAGGCGGATTTAGCGCCCAGCTTTAAAACCAATGGTATCGGTATGCCAGGGTATCAACTTGGCTGGTTTAATTTGAAGGGGAAGGGCAAGGCATTTGTGGCAGTGACGGATAAATCCGAGCTAGTGTTAGTGCCAACGACGCGAGGCTACAATCTGCTCTTATCTGTACCCGAGGGCGAGAAATTTTTAGCCCAACTACAAAAGTAGCAGGTCCAGTACACTTACCACTACTTTTGTAACCATTGGATACGGCGCGATATTATCGCGCCGTTTTGCGTTTATAGGCCATATCGAAGGTGAACACTAGCAGGGCGCTCCAGATAAAACCAAAGGTAATGCTCTTCTCTGCATCGAAGGATTCATTGAATAAGGTTACCGCGAGGATAAACATAATACTCGGGCCGATATATTGGAAAAAGCCGAGCATAGACAATGGAATGCGTACCGCTGCACCAGCAAAACACAATAGTGGAATCGTGGTAACAATCCCGGCTGCCATCAACAATAAATTAAGGTGCCAATCGTTGGTGAGCATATTCGCCGTGGCGCTATCTAAGGTCGCAACCAGATAAACCAATGCGACCGGTAGCAGAATGGCGGTTTCGACTAGCAGACCCGATTTAGCATCCACGTTGACCTTTTTACGTAGCAGAGCATATACCCCGAAGGTGCCCGCTAAGGCGAGGGAGACAATGGGGATTGAGCCAAATGAAATCAACTGAATTAGCACTCCAGTACTGGCTAGCGCAACGGCAAACCATTGCAGCTTACGTAATCTTTCTCCCAAAAACAGCATGCCCAGCAATACATTAAGCAGTGGGTTAATAAAGTAGCCTAAGCTAGCATCGAGCATATGATCATTATTAACGGCCCAGATAAAAAGCAGCCAGTTCCCAGCAATTAACAGGGAGGTGATTGTCAGTACAAGCAGTTGTTTTGGTTGTTTAAATAGTTGGCGCAGTTTGCCAAAACCGCCAATAAACATCATGATGATCACCATAAATACAAATGACCAGATCACCCGATGCAATAAAATTTCGGTCGCAGAAACATGATGAAGCAGTTTGAAATATAAAGGCGCAAACCCCCACATACAGTAAGCACTGACGGCGAGTAGGATCCCTTTGCGGTATTCAGTATCAGGCATGAGAAATCTTCGAAAAACAACAGGACGGCGATTGTAGGAGTGTACGCCGCTCGACTCAAGGTGTGTGCAGCCTCCTTTTTCGTTACAGGATGTCTCTAATGGCGAACGCTAGCGATTAAAAAGGGGAAAATATCTGATTAATCTAGATATTTCCCTTTAGTTTATTGCTGTCGAATGCGGTAAATAATTTCTTAAAAAACCATGTGTGATAACAGATTCGCCTGATAACAGATTAGCCAACCATATAAGTACCTGTGCCGAAGGCAATATGGGTTCCTTGTTCATTGTGTAACTCCATTCGGCAAACCGAGACGCGATTACCCGCTCGGATCACACTGCCTGTGCCAGTAAACACTTGCCCGCGCCCAGGCCTGAGGTAATCCACCCGCATATCGATAGTGCCCAAGGTTTGCAGCCGTTGTTGTAATTCTTCAATTGTCCAATCATCACGGCTGGCAACGAGACCTGCAAAGGCCGTGAGCCCGCCTACGACATCGAGTACCGTTGCGGTTACGCCGCCGTGGAGAATTTGCTGGTGAATATTGCCTATGAGTTCTGGCTTCATATTAATCGCCACTTCAACACCATTGATGTCGTAACGCTTAATGTCCAGACCCAATAAATTATGAAAAGGCACATGTTGGTCAAACACTTCGGCAACACGTTTGAGTACTTCGGCTTGAATGGGGTTGCTCATGTTATTCGTCCTTGTTAATTATTCGGCTTCTTATAATAAGAGTCGGGACAGGTTGAATGGGCATTCGACTTAGAGCAATTAATCTACCGCTAAGCCTATGTCTAATGCAACTTAAGCCGCTGTGCAGGCAAATCGTCTTAGGTGTTGTGATGAGCTGTGGATGTAGGCTAAACCTATTATCTGATTGTTGGCGTGGGCCAGTTTGGGCAAGATGGCGCAAGACAGGAGCGATTCTGTCCTTTAGAATAAGCGCCCTTACTTTTTAGCTAGAAGATCCATGGAAACTCAGTTACTCGACATACATGATGATCCGCTGTCGCAACGCCTAGCGCAGGTGTTTGGCTACCGTGACTTTAGGGACGGTCAGCGCGAGGTTATCGAACGTGTATGCAGTGGTGAGGACTGCCTGGTGATCATGCCCACTGGCGGCGGTAAGAGTCTGTGTTACCAATTGCCCGCACTGCTGATGCCTGGCATTACTATCGTGGTTTCACCACTGATTTCATTAATGAAAGATCAGGTCGACAGCCTGTTGCAGACGGGGGTCAATGCCGCCTATTTAAACTCCTCGCAGCCGCGGGAGCAGAGTGTAGAGGTGCTGAGGCAGCTGCATAGAGGCGAGCTAAAACTGCTTTATGTGTCTCCTGAACGCTTACTTACTGGCGATTTTATCGAGCGCATGCGCTCCCTGCCGCTATCCATGTTTGCCATTGATGAGGCGCACTGCATCAGTCAATGGGGGCATGATTTTCGACCTGAATATGCCGCCCTTGGGCAGTTAAAGCAGCTCTTTCCCCATGTGCCAATGATGGCGCTCACCGCCACCGCGGATCAGGCGACGCGACAAAATATTTGCGAGCGCCTAGGGATTAATCCCTTTAAATTACTATCGAGTTTCGATCGGCCCAATATTCGCTATACGGTTGCCGAAAAGCTCAATGCCGCGAATCAATTACGACAGTTTTTACTGCAACAAAATGGCAGTAGCGGCATAGTCTACTGTAGCAGTCGACGCCGCGTGGATGAGGTGGCAGAAAGGCTCACCCTGCAAGGGTTTCATGCTAAGGCTTACCATGCGGGCATGACGGCAGAAGAGCGCGGCGAAGTGCAGGATAGCTTCCTTAAAGATCAAATAGATATTGTCGTTGCGACCGTCGCCTTTGGTATGGGGATTAACAAATCCAACGTGCGCTTTGTGGTGCATTACGATATCCCGAAGAGTATCGAAGCCTATTATCAAGAAACTGGCCGAGCGGGCCGTGATGGACTCGAGGCCGAAGCCTTTATGTTGTTCGATCCCGCTGATATTGGTCGAGTGCGCCATCTTATCGAGCAATCGGAGCCAGGGCCGCAGCAGCAGGTAGATTTCCATAAACTCAATACCATGGCCGCCTTTGCCGAGGCACAAACCTGTCGGCGCCAAGTGCTGTTGCATTACTTCGATGAGAGCGCGTTAGAGCCCTGCGGGAACTGCGATATTTGTCTTGACCCGCCTAAGCGTTATAACGGCACCGAGGATGCGCAGAAGGTGCTTTCTTGTATTTATCGACTCGGACAACGCTTTGGTATTAATCATTTGATTGAAGTATTGCGTGGCTCCAAGGGCGCCGCGATTGTTGATCGTGGCCACGATAAGCTCAGCACTTGGGGGATTGGTAAAGATAAGAGCCATGAATATTGGCTGAGTGTTATTCGCCAACTGATCCATTTGGGCTTAGCGAGTCAAGATATTACTCGAGGCTCGTCCATTACTTTAAATCCTTCGGCAAGACCGATCCTTAAGGGCGAGGTGGCGCTGATGTTGGCAGAGCCGCGTATCCAACTCACCAGCATAAAGCGTAAAACGACACAGTCGAGAGTGCCGCTTAACTATGATCGCAAGTTATTTGCCCGCCTTAAAACACTGCGCCGCACCATTGCCGAAGAGCAGGATGTGCCGCCTTATCTGGTGTTTAACGATGCTACTTTAGCGGAAATGGCGGCTATGATGCCGACAAGCCCTGGGGAAATGCTGGCAGTTAATGGCGTGGGGGAACGTAAACTCAGTCGATTTGGCGGTGAGTTCCTCGACGAAATAGCCGCTTATTTAGCGGGGGAGTAGTCGTTTTGTGTATCGGTCACCTTGAGTTTGCTGAGTTGATTGATGTTGGCACGTTTCACTAAAGAATCCAACGTATCAAACTGTTGCATCACTGCAATCCCGATATTGACCTTGCTTGATCCTTGTGATGTTTGAATTGTGGGCGTTAATTGGTTGACGACTCGTTGTGCGCCGCGGGCGGAGGTGTAAGGTAGCACTATCACAATTTCATCCATCGAATACCGTAATAGTATGTCTTGCTCACGGAGTTTATCTTGTAATTTATCGATCAAGGTTGGCAGATCGACTTGGCGAATTTGGCTAGCATTAAAAAGTAATAATGTCAGTGGATAAGCGCCCTGTTTGGCACTATGCAGGGTGAGCTCAAGCTGCTGAATAGGTGCAAGGCGCTTGGATTTGGTGTCAGGTGATGGGGCGTGTTTATTTTGCTTATCAATAAAGTACCAAATGGCGCCACCTAAGAGTGTCATGCTCACTAAAAACAAGGTGCTAAAGGCCCAATCTACATTCAGCTCATCCAGTAAGGTGGGATTGCTCTGTGGATCATCTGCGCTGAGTTGCTGTAATCCCTGCTGATTTAATCTGGCTTTAAACTGCAAAATTCGCATGTTGTTTATTGATTCGTTAGCCAGTTCTGCGGCATCGAAGCGCTTTTGTAAAAATTCGTAGGCGAGTTTGTAGTTATCTTGAGTGTGGTAATAATCACTCAATATACCATAAAACCATTTAAGATCAGTGTATTGCTTAAGCGTTTCGCCTTGTTCAATGGCAGAGTGCATGAGTGTTAGCGCTGCTTCATCCCTATGTTGTGCAAATCGTACTTGAGCGAGTAAACGAGTCGAACGCATCATGGCAACCTGTTGCTTTTGCTGCTTAAAAGTGTTCATTGCAATGGAGATATACTCTTCGGCCGTATCAATTTTGCCTTTATCAAGAGAAATTGAAGCCAGAATGGCATAGCTGTAGGCGAGTTCAAGTGGGGAGCCTATTTCTGGTAGTAAAGTTTTGGCTTGTTTTTCTAGTTGATCACTATATTCACGCTCACCATTATCTAGTGCAATCCGCGCGGCATTGCTCAGCAGTACATGCCGGACTTTTCCTTGGGCATCAGCACTTTTTAATGCCAATCTAGTGTAATACATGGCTTGGGGTAAATCTTCGGTGGCATAGAGTAAACTCCCCATCGCAGCATAGACATAACCCTCTGGCGGCCAGACCCAATTTTGCGTTTGAGTATGGATATCGGGATAGATATCAATAGCGATGCGTAAATCTTCAATTGCGGAGGAAAAATTCTCCGTATTGGTATCCAGTTGCCCTCTTAAGCGGAGTGCATCGATAAGGGCTTGTGGCTGCTGGTAGCGTCTAGCAAGAGTAATTGCGGAGTCCAGTATGGGTAATGCATCTTTAATATTGTCGTAATTTAGATAGGCATCGGCCTGACAATTCAAAAAATAGGGGCGCGCTTGATCTAACTTAAGCTGTTTAGCATGGGCTTCACCCATTTGCGCAAGATTAATCGCCGCTTCATTTTCACCGAGTTGTAACAGGTTTTGACACTTCAATATACTGAGGCGAAGCTTATCAATATTGCTGGTATTATCAGTTTGTTGCTGCTTTTCTAATGCGGTAATTTGTGCCAAAGCCTTGGTTGGATACTGATAAACTTCCCATGTCAATTTATCTAACTGCTCATTAGCGCAAGCCCATAATGGCACAAGCCACAATAATAGGCTCAGCGCTAAGACGCGAAAATCCATTTTTTGCTCCATACCGTGCATTTATTCTAGTATCCGTAACTTCGGGCGAGGATTATAACGTGTATCAGGTTATTTTTGCATAAAAAATGATTTTTTTGTTAAAAGTTTGAGGTGCAGCATTTAATTTATTTATCTTGTATTGCAAGGGATTAACAATACAACCTTGAGACAAACATATCTGTTTCTGCCATTTTGCAGCAGATATATTAAGTAACATGAAAAAAATTGGGGTTGACACATTTAGTCAAGCAAGTTAAATATTAACCAAAGCAATATTCAATCAACAGAATAAATATTTAATTTAAATGAATAGAATTAGCAGCAAACTCGACCTCCTCCTTCTCTCTCTCGCGCCACAAACGCGGAGGTCTTAGTGTTGCTCGCTCGATAGATAGGCAAAACACTCAAAAACCCCGCACCAATGTTGCGGGGTTTTTTGTATCTGAATACGGCAAAAGTTAAATAATGAACGGTGACGTTCCATGGAGAAACCCGATGTCTAACAGAGTCATTATATTTGATACCACCTTACGTGATGGCGAGCAGGCGTTAGCGGCAAGCTTGTCGGTCAAAGAAAAGTTACAGATCGCCATGGCGTTGGAACGTCTCGGTGTCGATGTGATGGAAGTCGGTTTTCCCGTATCTTCCCCCGGTGATTTTGAGTCGGTGCAAACCATTGCTCGCACCATTAAAAATAGCCGAGTGTGCGCATTATCCCGCGCCTTGGAAAAAGATATTGATGCTGCCGCTCAAGCATTATCGGTGGCTGATCAGTTCCGCATTCATACGTTTATCTCCACCTCGACCATCCATGTTGAGAGCAAATTAAAACGTTCATTCGAGCAAGTGTTGGAAATGGCGGTCGGTGCAGTGAAATATGCCCGTCGTTTTACCGATGATGTTGAATTTTCATGCGAAGATGCGGGGCGTACGCCGATTGATAATTTGTGCCGTATGGTGGAAGCGGCGATTCACGCGGGGGCTCGCACCATCAATATCCCAGATACTGTGGGCTACACAGTGCCAAGCGAGTTTGGCAGCATTATTCAAACTTTGTTTAATCGCGTACCGAATATCGACCAAGCCATTATTTCGGTTCACTGCCACGATGACTTAGGTCTGTCGGTCGCCAATTCGATTACTGCTGTGCAGCATGGCGCGCGCCAAATCGAATGTACCATGAATGGGATTGGTGAGCGTGCGGGTAACTGCTCTTTAGAAGAGATCGCCATGATCTTAGCGACCCGTAAGAACCTGCTAGGGTTTGAAACGGGGATCAATGCGAAGGAAATTCACCGAACCTCAAATTTAGTCAGCCAGTTGTGCAATATGCCAATCCAGTCGAATAAGGCGATTGTTGGCGCTAATGCCTTTACCCATTCGTCGGGGATTCACCAAGATGGCATGTTAAAAGCGCAAAACACTTATGAAATTATGACGCCAGAGAGCATCGGCCTGAATCGTAACAATCTGAATATGACCTCGCGCTCCGGCCGTCATGTGATTAAGCATCGCATGGAGGAAATGGGCTACAGCGAGCAGGATTACAACTTGGATGCCCTGTATGAACAGTTTTTAAAATTGGCGGATAAAAAGGGCCAAGTCTTCGATTATGACTTAGAAGCCTTAGCCTTCATGGAGACACAAGCCGCAGAAGATAACTTTTATCAATTACAGCAGTTAGTGGTGCAATCTGACTCAACCGAAGGCGTGGCCACGGCGACGGTGCGTATTGATGTCGGCGGTGAGATTAAAACTGAGGCCGCTACAGGAAATGGCCCTGTTGATGCTGCCTATAATGCTATCGCCCGCGCGACTGACCGCCGTATCGATATCATCAGCTACAAATTGGGGGCTAAGGGCGTAGGACAAAATGCGCTCGGCCAAGTTGATATTACCGCGGTTTACCATGAGCAAAATTTCCACGGTGTCGGGTTAGCGACCGACGTGGTTGAGGCATCAGCCCGTGCATTAGTGCACGTGATGAACCTGACATGCCGCGCCGATAAGGTTGCAGATTACAAACAGAATATGCATAAAAACAAAGAGCTGGGCGGCGTATAGCCAAGGTAATATCGAGCATAAAGTTTTCACATTGAAGGAGTGAGCGGGCGTATGAGTTATCAAATTGCAGTATTAGCCGGGGATGGTATTGGGCCAGAAGTGATGGCCGAGGCGCGTAAGGTGTTAAAGGCGGTTGAGGCACGTTTTGGCCTTAACATTGAATACACTGAATATGATGTCGGCGGTATCGCTATCGACAACCATGGTTGTCCATTGCCAGAGGCAACACTGAAGGGCTGTGAGGCGGCCGATGCCATTCTGTTCGGCTCTGTCGGTGGCCCTAAATGGGAGAAACTGCCGCCCAATGAACAGCCCGAGCGTGGTGCTCTGTTGCCGCTACGGGGTCACTTCGAACTGTTTTGTAACCTACGCCCCGCTAAATTGCATGATGGTTTAGAACATATGTCACCGCTGCGCAGTGATATTTCTGCAAGAGGTTTCGATGTTCTCTGCGTGCGTGAGTTAACGGGTGGGATCTACTTCGGCAAGCCTAAGGGGCGCCAAGGTGAAGGTGAGAGCGAAGAAGCCTTCGATACCATGCGTTACAGCCGCCGTGAAATTAGCCGTATTGCGCGCATTGCCTTTGAAGCCGCTCGCGGACGCCGTAAAAAAGTCACTTCGGTCGATAAGGCAAACGTATTGGCTTGCTCGGTATTGTGGCGCCAAGTGGTTGAAGAAGTGGCGGTCGATTTTCCCGACGTTGAGCTGGAACATATCTATATCGACAACGCGACCATGCAGTTGCTGCGCCGCCCCGATGAGTTTGACGTTATGCTGTGTTCTAACTTGTTTGGCGACATTTTATCGGATGAAATCGCCATGCTGACGGGTTCTATGGGCTTGTTGTCTTCGGCGAGCATGAATAGCACTGGCTTTGGTTTGTTTGAACCCGCAGGTGGCAGTGCGCCGGATATCGCAGGTAAAGGTATTGCTAATCCGATTGCACAAATTCTGTCGGCGGCACTGATGCTGCGCCACAGCTTAAAGCAAGAAGAGGCGGCAAGTGCGATTGAACGTGCTGTGACTAAGGCGCTGAATTCTGGCTATTTAACCGGTGAGCTATTAAGTAGCGACCAACGCCATAAGGCTAAATCGACGGTCGAAATGGGCAACTTTATCGCCGATGCAGTTAAGGCAGGTGTGTAATGACTAATCCTTCAATATCAAGTGCTCCGAAAACCCTGTATCAAAAGGTGTGGGATGCTCACGTTGTAGCAACTCCCGAGGGTGAAGCACCGATCATTTATGTCGACAGACACTTAGTTCATGAAGTGACTTCTCCCCAAGCTTTTAGTGGCTTAAAAGTGGCTGGGCGTAAATTACGTGCCCCGGAGAAAACTTTCGCGACCATGGATCACAACACCTCAACGCGCAGCGCTAGTCTTGATGCCTTAAGCCCGATGGCGCGCACTCAGGTCGAGACCTTGGCGCAAAACTGTAAAGACTTCGGCGTACGCTTATATGATATTCACCATCCTAATCAAGGAATTGTGCATGTTATGGGGCCTGAGCTTGGGATTACCTTACCCGGCACTGTGATCGTCTGTGGTGATTCTCACACCGCGACCCACGGCGCCTTTGGCGCCTTGGCCTTCGGTATCGGCACTTCCGAGGTGGAGCATGTGTTGGCGACCCAGACTCTGCGCCAATTAAAAGCCAAGACCATGAAAATCGAAGTCCGCGGTCAGGTCACCGATGGCGTAACGGCTAAAGATATCGTACTGGCGATTATCGGTAAGATTGGGATGGATGGCGGCACTGGCTATGTGGTTGAGTTTTGTGGTGAGGCCATTGAAGCATTGTCGATGGAAGGGCGCATGACAGTCTGCAATATGGCGATTGAAATGGGCGCTAAGGCTGGCATGGTCGCGCCGGACCAAACCACTTTCGATTACCTAGAAGGTCGTGAGTTTGCGCCAAAGGGCGAAGATTGGGCACAAGCCGTCGTCGCCTGGAAGGCGCTGAAAACCGATGTTGGCGCTGAGTTTGATGCCACCGTGGTGTTGGATGCTGCCGATATCGCGCCGCAGCTCACGTGGGGTACTAACCCTGGACAAGTCGTTGCCATCGATGCGCCAGTGCCTAATCCTGCCGATGAGGTGAATCCAACGATTCGCGCTAGCATGGAAAAAGCACTGGACTATATCGGCTTAACTGCAGGCACGCCAATGACAGATGTGGCGATCAATAAGGTCTTTATCGGATCTTGCACTAACTCGCGGATTGAAGATTTACGCAGCGCGGCGAAGCATGCCAAAGGGCGCAAAGTGGCTGCGGGCGTTACGGCAATCGTAGTACCGGGTTCTGGCCAAGTGAAGGCACAGGCCGAGGCCGAAGGCTTAGATAAAATCTTTATCGAGGCCGGATTCGAATGGCGTTTACCGGGCTGCTCTATGTGTTTGGCGATGAACGATGACAGATTAGAGGCGGGCGATCGCTGCGCTTCGACCAGTAACCGTAACTTCGAAGGTCGCCAAGGCCGTGGTAGTCGCACGCACTTGGTGAGTCCGGCGATGGCTGCTGCAGCGGCGATTGCTGGGCATTTTGTCGATATCCGTAAACCTTACTAACCGTCATCCCAAGAGGAGAAGTTAATGCAACCTTTTACTTGCCATACCGGGCTTGCGGTCATGATCGACAGCGCCAATATCGATACCGATCAAATTATCCCGAAGCAATTTTTATCTAAGGTGACGCGGGATGGATTCGGTGTGCACTTATTCCACGACTGGCGTTATCTCGATGATGCCGGGGATGTGCCTAACCCTGATTTCACTCTAAACAAGCCTCGCTATAGCGGTGCGTCGATTCTGCTGGCACAGGAAAACTTTGGCTGTGGTTCTAGTCGTGAACACGCCCCGTGGGCATTAGCGGATTTTGGCCTGCGCGCCATTATCGCCCCCAGTTTTGCCGATATTTTTTATGGAAACTCCATCAATAACGGTTTGTTGCCGGTGAAGCTGAGCGCGAATGAAGTGCGTCAGTTAATGGATGAGGTGGCGAGCGAAGAAGGCGCACAAATCACCGTCGACTTAACCACTTGTAAGGTGACATCGCCTTCGGGGGCTGAGTTTAGCTTTACACTGGCCGAGTCGGCGCGACATAAATTGCTGAATGGATTAGATGCCATTGGATTGACCTTGTCCCACGGAATGCAGATCAGCGAATACGAATCACAAATCCCAAGTTGGCGATGTTAAGCATTCAGCGAACACTTGTACCTTAATAGAAGTTAATCTTAAACGCCTAGTTCGAAAACTAGGCGTTTTTATTATCTACGCTTAAGTGTTTATGTCTAATGTGTTGTATTTGTTGATTTAAAATGGATGGCGGCTTTTCTGTTTCGCAAACAAAATGAATGCCAGTGATTTATGCTGAATTTTAATAGGTAAAATGGCTTACAGGTGTTTATAGGTTTTTTGTGGTTTAGTGTATTGTTTTTAAATTGGTTTAAGTATTTTTGGTGTTGCTTTTAAAATGCTTTCAGCAAATATCTTGTTGAAAAAATACTGATTATTCTTGTTTTAAAAGTGATTTATCTCACTAAAAATATTGATTAGGTTGTTTTTTCTAGTTTTTTTATCTGTTTTATTCCGGCTTGTTGCAAACATCTTCTGCATCGGTAAACTGCCGTGCATTCAATCTGGAGTGTTTGCTCTATTTTGTGTGAACGCCATTGTGACCAAGTTACTGGCACAGATAACAATAATATTTTTCGAGAATAACAATGCAAAAACGTCTTCTGACCTTGGCTGTGACTGCAGCCTTATTAAGCACAACGACTCAAGTGTATGCCGCAGGTTTTCAACTTGCCGAATACTCGGCAACTGGCTTAGGCCGCGCCTTCGCCGGTGAAGCCGCAATTGCTGATAATGCTTCGGCACAAGCGCGCAACCCTGCGATGCTGACCTATTTAGAAGGTCGTCAGTTATCTGCTGGTGGTATCTATGTGATGCCCAATGTAGATGTGAAAGGTGACGTGAGCCTAAGCTCGCCTCTGCTTGGTCCAAATCCAATCGTGATGAACGGTGATGCTATCGACGTAGCCGATGACGCTTTGGTACCTAACTTTTATTATTCCAATCAGTTGAATGACCAATGGACTTGGGGTCTGGCAGTTAACTCGAATTATGGTCTCGCCACTGAATTGCCTGCGACCCATGCTGCGGCTATTTTTGGTAACAAGACCTCGGTCACTACTGTTGAGTTTAATCCAAACATTGCCTATCGCATCAATGATGCTGTTAGTATTGGTGGTGGTGTGCGTATCGTTTATGGCGAAGGTGAAATCGGTGCTTCGTTACCGGGCTGGGTGGATAAAATTAAACCTGGTTTACCTCCACAAGTGGCAGGCATGTTACCGTCGGGTGGCACTGAGCTGAAAAGCATGAAGGGTGATGACATTGGCTATGGTTGGCAACTCGGTGCTAGCTGGCAAATTAACCCTGCTCATCGTTTAGGTTTGGCTTACCATAGTGGTGTGCAGCTTGACTTAGATGGTCATGCTTCAGGGGTGATTTATGATGGTGGTCAAAATCTGTCAATCGAAGGTTATTTACCACTTGAGTTGCCTGCGTTTGCCGAGTTGTCGTCTTATCATCAATTGACAGACAACTGGGCGATGCACGCCAGTGTTAACTGGACTGATTGGAGTGTATTCGATCAGTTAGTGGCGTACTTCCCTGGTGAAGTTAAGCCAAAGGGCGACTTAGAATCTGACTTAGTGAAAGAAGAGCACTTTGAAGATAACTGGCGCTTTGCGTTAGGTACGACTTATCAAGTGAACAATGAGTGGTTAGTGCGTGCGGGTGTGGCCTTAGATAAAACGGCGGCAACTAATGAATGGCGTACAACAACTATCCCTGACTCAGACCGTCTGTGGTTCTCTGTTGGTGCGGGCTATCAGGCGACTAAAAACCTGAATGTTGATTTTGCACTGACCTATATCCGTGCCACGGGTGATGCGCCAATTAACGAGCAGCAAAATCTGTTAAACCTAGCGACTGTTAACTTTAACGGTGAAGCGAGCGGTAATGTTTGGTTAGCTGGTATCCAAATGAGCTACAAGATGTAATATCAAGTTTGATTAAAAAAGCCCTGAATTTTCAGGGCTTTTTTGTCTGACGCTGATCTGTTATTCCGGTTCCTTAGGCTCGTGGGTGCGGTGAATGCCTAAACTGCCGAGTACATATTTTTCATAAATAGGTTCGCTAGTGCCATTGCGGACTTTGTAGAGAAAGTATTTCTCAAAGGCAATTTTGGCCACATGTACCCATTTACCCATAGATGTCCAGTTAGCATTGCGGGGAGGATTTTGGGGAAGAGCCACAAAGGCGGCACCCTTATCTCCCATGTCGGCCAAACAAATAGCATTAAGTGTTGGATGGGTCTTGGGAGGCTCGCCTTTTAAACTGGAAAGAATATTATCCACAATAGCAGTGGTCATAGATTCAATCATAAAACCCGTTTTAGGTACGCCAATGGGTACGGGAGTTTTTTCCAATGGTGGGAGTGCTACGCACACGCCAGCGGCATAGATTTCTGGATAACGTGGTGAGCGCTGGAACGTGTCGGTGAGTACAAAGCCCTTCTCGTTACACAGTTCTGGTACTGCTGCTATCGCAGGACTGCCTTTAAAAGGGGGTAAAAACATCGCAAGGGAGAAGGGTAAGGTATGTTGAAATTCGACTTCTCCTTTTCTATCTAATTCATCAACATAAGCCATACCTGATTCAAAGTGGGTCGTTTTAGCATTGCAAATCCATTTGATGCTACGTTCTCTAAATTCGTGTTCCATAAGTGACTTAGAGTCTCCCACGCCGCCGAGGCCCATATGACCCACATAGGGCTCGCTGGTGACAAAAGTGATAGGTACATGCTGACGAATTTTGTGTTTACGCAATAAGCTCTCTAGGGATAACACATACTCATAGGCTGGCCCAAAGCAACTTGCACCTTGTAGTGCGCCGACAACCACTGGGCCGGGTTTAGCGAGCAGTTGTTGGAAGCATTCGTAGGCTTTTTCGGCGTGATCAATGGTACAAATAGATTGAGTAAAACCATCTGGACCGGCACCTGGTACGTTTTCAAAGGCGAGTTTTGGGCCAGTACAGATGACTAAGTAATCGTAATTATCTGTTGTACCATCCCCTAAGGTGAGTTGCCTATTCATGGGATCTATATGAGTCACCCCTTCACCGGAATAACTAATCTTACGTTTAGCTAAGTAGGTTCCAATTGGAAGACTGATGTCTTCGCGCTTACGTTCACCGAGTGCTACCCAAGGATTTGAGGGAACAAATTGGAAGTCAGCCCCTTCACTGATCACACCTATTTCACAATCGGAAGGCAGTCGCTGTTTGAGTTCAAATGCTGCCGATACGCCACCTAGTCCCGCCCCAATTACAATGACTCTTTTCATTATCTACTCCTCCGAATGGATATTGTTAACAAAGAACCTGCCTTGGTCTTTGTATAATCTAAATTTTATCAATTAGATTTTTCTAATTATATAAAGCGTAGAAGGTATTTGTTTATTTGCAAAGCGAGTTGGGCGCATTGATGCTTTAGGGGCATTTTGGCTGCAATTAAGCGGGCGTATGCACTTGTGCTGTCCTTATTCTAGATAAACGGATAATAGTGCTGCCCTAGCAAACAGTATGTCATCGGACACGCTACACACCTGAGTATCTTCTTAATGATTTATTTGATTTTATTCACTGTTTCGGCCGATGCTGGTCAAAGACAGCCATTAAGAATATATTCACCCCAAGGGAATTTTGTGGCGATAATGTTGACCATAAAATCTCAATGGCGTTGATTTGGCTTGAAGAAAGGAAAGAGTGTGCAGAAAAAATATGTAGTGGCGTTAGATCAAGGCACAACCAGCTCAAGAGCGATTGTGTTTGACCACGATGCCAATATTGTCAGTGTTTCACAGCGGGAGTTTACTCAGCTTTATCCTAATCCCGGCTGGGTTGAACACGATCCAATGGAGATTTGGGCAAGCCAAAGTTCAGTGCTTATTGAGTCGTTGGCTCGAGCGGGGATTCACAGCGATGAAGTGGCGGCGATTGGTATTACCAATCAGCGGGAAACCACCGTTGTTTGGGAAAAGGCCACAGGCAAACCGGTTTACAATGCCATTGTGTGGCAGTGTCGCCGCAGCGCTGAGATCTGTGAGCAACTGAAAGCGCACGGCTTAGAAGATTATGTGCGTGAGAATACCGGCCTTTTACTCGATCCTTATTTTTCAGGCACTAAGATCAAATGGATCTTAGATAATGTGCCGGATGCACGTGCGAAGGCCAAACGAGGTGAACTGTTATTTGGTACGGTTGACACTTGGTTACTGTGGAAACTCACGGAAGGCAAAGTGCATGTGACCGATCCCACCAACGCCGCTCGCACGTTGCTGTTTAATATCCATAGCTTGAGTTGGGATAGTAAGCTGCTTGAGGCGCTCGATATTCCTGCTGCCATGTTGCCCGAAGTAAAACCTTCCTGCAGTGTCTATGGCACAACCCGTATTGCCGGTGAGGGCAGTGAAATTCCACTGGCGGGGATTGCGGGCGATCAACAGGCGGCGCTCTTTGGCCAGCTCTGTGTTGAGCCGGGAATGGCCAAAAACACTTATGGTACAGGCTGCTTTTTGCTGATGAACACAGGTAACAAAGCCGTGCGTTCATCCCATGGTTTATTAACCACAGTGGCGGTAGGTGCGCAAGGTGAAGTGAACTACGCCCTCGAAGGCTCAGTATTTATGGGCGGTGCGACTATTCAATGGTTGCGGGATGAGCTGGGACTTATTCGCGACGCCAGCGATACCGAATATTTTGCCTCTAAAGTGGCGGATACTAATGGGGTGTATTTAGTCCCCGCTTTTGTGGGGCTCGGCGCACCCTATTGGGACCCCAATGCCCGTGGTGCATTATTTGGATTAACGCGCGGTGCTAACCGTAATCATATTATCCGCGCGGCATTAGAGTCGATTGCCTACCAGAGCAAGGATTTGCTCGATGCCATGATCAAAGACAGTGGCGTCAGTCTAAAGCGTTTGAAAGTGGATGGTGGCGCGGTCGCGAATGACTTTTTAATGCAATTTCAAGCAGATATTACCGATGTTGAAGTGTTACGGCCGAGTGTTTGCGAAACGACCGCTTTGGGTGCGGCATTCTTAGCTGGGCTGGCCGTTGGATTTTGGCACTCGGTAACTGAGCTGGAGCATAAGGCCTGTATCGATAAACACTTCAAACCGAATATTGATGCGAGTAAAAGGGAGCGGTTATACGCTGGCTGGCAAGATGCGGTGGCAAGAACGCGTTCTTAGTTTCGTTTAGGCTTGAAACACATAAGGCGCACCCTGAGGTTGCGCCTTATTTATTTAACGGCCAGCACGTTAAACTTCGATATCGATAATATGTTTGTTAGCTGGCTGCGCTGTGTCAGCGGTATCGTCAGTGACTTCAAGTACTTTTCCTTCTTTTAAATCTTGTTTGTCCGCTGCGCGGCGTTTTTTATTGCGACTGGCATTATCCTGTTTACGTCTTTCCCTGACTTTTGCATCTAGGGTGGGTGGCAATTGCGACTGCGGCGTTTCATGGCTATCGGGCGCATTGGCGGTGGCACTGCTCACCTGATCAACGATCCGCTTTGGGGTTAGTACGGGTTTTACTGGCTGAGCCAGCATAGCGTAAAGACTGTCCAATCCACTCATAGCGCCTCCTTGGTTTATGACCACTTAACCCTTTATCGGCAGGGGCTGCTCAATATTTAGACTATACGCCGATTGAAGCCTATGCGCGACACTCTACTGGCACTCTGACTTTGGCCAATATCTGTGTTGCGCCTTAGTGACGAGTGCAAGTTTGCTAGGGCTGGCCTTGTGTTGGCAGCTTAGGCGAATGCCTTGCTCAAGCTCTGCTATGGTGAGTTTATCCAGATCATAATCATTGGGACTGGGCGCCTGCTCGACAAACCTTAGTTTACACAGGCCGCAGCGTCCGCCACCACCACATTGGGTTCTTAGCCTTTCACTCCCTCGATTAATGCTTTCTAAATAAGTGCCATTGAGCTCGGTAAATTTGGCAAGAGGCTGATTGTCCTGAGTATAAAGCGCCAGTTTTCCTGTTGCGGCCTTACGTCTAAAGAAAGGGAGTGATAACTGACTTTGATGGAATTTATGCCCAAGAATGTAGATACCCGTAAGACCTAATAACAGCGCGGCAATGCTGACGAGTTGTACCAATAAGTGGTTAAAACCAATGCCATTATCGGGAGCATAATCCATAAAATGCAGCATAAAGAGCAGATCTTTAAGATCCGATTGGCGATTTTGGTGGGCAAGAATCAGGCCCGAGGCTGTGTCGATATAAATCCGAGTGCCGACTTCGTCCGAGGCTGTCAGTACTGCAATTGGGCCACTGGCGTCGAATGGCGTTTCATGGGTGAGGATTTGCGGTGCGCTGAGTTCACCAGGGCCTGAGTAACTCTGTTTGGCAATAGCGAGTATATCGGCATCGTTCAAGGATAGCGGTTGGAGTGAGTCCGCCCAAAACCAGCGGTTTTGCTGAGTTGTTGTGAGGGCATACACTGCGCGGCTAAGTACTGAAGTCAACTTAAGCTCGATAATGCCTTCTGCTTGGTATTGTTGCAGTAGATTAGCCGTGGGGGCGAGTGCAGTAGTGGGACTCGCTGTTTGATGCGTGGTGCGATATGGGTTCGCATCGAAAAAACGCTCGTCAATCAGGTTAAAGGCCAGCCCTGTTACGATCCAAATCAACAGTTGTAGGCCAACAATAAGTGATAGCCATTTGTGTAGAGTTTGCATCACTAAACTGATATGGCGTTTACTCTCAGCATTCCGTTTGTTTGAGAAGCTCATTTTGGCTCCTCTTGGGAGTTAGTATTGCGAAAACTGATATAGCTCAACGCCATACCAAAGAGTGCGGTCAATAGGGCGAGTGTACTCATTACCGTGAGTAACGGATTCTGCACATTCTCCCGAGTCTTGTAGTCCATAATGTGCAGCATCCACATTATATCGAACAGCCGCCAGTAATTATGTCGAGCGCTGACCAATTGTCCTGTGACCGCGGAGATATAGAGTGTCGAGTTCATTGCATCGTCCAACTCCAACTGCCATACAGGTAATGCGCGGAGGGAGATTTCATTCGGTGCTGTTTGCTGGTGGAGTGTTGAATGGATGATCTTAGCCTTGCCCGTATATAGTTGCTGAGCGGTGTCGAGTGCTTGTTGTTGATTTAAGAGGGGTAATAATTCTCCCGTCACAGTGCTAAAACGCTGTAATTTCCCCGCTATTTTGGCGCTATAAAAGAGTGTGCTTTGGTGAGCATATAAATTGATTTCTGTTGCATCTGTGTGAGTTTTGATGAAATCCGTCAAGCTATAAGCGGGAGCTTCTACATGGAAAATTGCGGCATTGTTCTTGTTTGCCAAAGGTTTGCCACGGATAAACTCGATATCCATCCATACCATATAAGCACCTGTTGCAACCCATATCAACAATTGAAAGGCGGCGAGGAGTGCAAACCATTTGTGGTAGGTGCGGATCTGAGTTGCGGTCATAGGCGATTTATTGTGAGTTAATCCCATGGGAGTTTTGATCTTCCTCGCAATCGTGAAATAAAAATACTCACCTAATTGCAGAATAAATCTACAACCAAAAATAAAATTTCAGCTATTTATGCTGAAATTTTACACTTTACGGGATCACAAAAAGGTTAATTTTAGGTTTGTTTTGTTACGCGTTGTGAGTCTAGCGTGATTTACCTATGAGGAAAATCCCACATTTACCGAAATTTTGTGGCAGAAATTTCATTGCAACTGCCTGAAAGCAAAAGGCTGCTGTTTTTTTGTCCGCTTTTTATTTCTATGGTTTCCATCGTTTAGCTGATTTTAAGCTGCTCATTTTGTCAAAACATTGTCGCTAAGTTATGGGGTCAACATGCTGCTAACCCGCTTGCCGACTGGCTTTATAAAAGGATCCCATCCCTTGACAATGCTTGTCGACTATCCCTAAACTTAGCATTTGTGGGAAATAGTGGATATTTGTGGATCAAAAAGCAAAGGATAGGATGAATTAGCGTGTTTCGTGGAGCCAGTGCTATCAACTTAGATACAAAGGGACGGATCGCTATTCCAGTGCGATACCGCGAACCTTTGCAACTAGAGCACCAGGGCCGCATCGTCATCACAGTCGATATTCAATCTGCGTGTTTGCTCCTTTATCCCCTCCACGAATGGGAGTTGATTGAGGCTAAGTTGCTCAAGCTTTCGGATACAGATAAAACCCAACGATCCCTTAAGCGCATGTTGCTAGGCTATGCCCATGAGGTGGAGCTCGATAGCAACGGACGCATATTACTGCCACCACCGCTAAGGCAATATGCCAATTTAGATAAGCGCATCATGCTGGTGGGACAGTTAAACAAATTTGAGCTGTGGGATGAGCAAGCTTGGCTGCAGCAAATTGATGAGTGTCAGGAAACGATTCGAAGCGAGGAGCTTGCTAACAACGAGCGTCTGGCGGATTTTTCACTCTAACGAGTCGCATAATTAAATAAGAAGAAATTAATGAGTCAAGAATTTGCCCATTTATCCGTTTTGCTCGAAGAAACGGTTGGCGGTTTAAACATTAAAGACGATGGCATCTATATTGATGGCACGTTTGGCCGCGGTGGTCATTCAAGACAAGTATTGCAAAGACTGGGTGAAAACGGACGCTTGATTGCGATCGACCGCGATCCTCAGGCTATTGAAGCTGCTAAACAATTTGCCGATGATCCCCGTTTTCAAATCGTACACGGTGGCTTTGGTCAGTTAGCCGATTACGTCGAAGAGCTTGGTCTGGTTGGCAAGATTGATGGTGTGTTACTCGACCTAGGCGTGTCCTCACCGCAGCTCGATGATGCGGAACGTGGTTTTAGCTTTTTGCGTGATGGTCCACTCGACATGCGCATGGACAATAGTCAAGGTGAAACCGCTGCCCAGTGGTTAGCCCGTGCTGAAATTGAAGATATGGCATGGGTATTCAAAACCTATGGCGAAGAGAAAAATGCTCGTCATATTGCCCGTTGCATTGCTGCCGACCGCGATAAAACCCCGTTTTTACGTACCAAAGATTTAGCCGATTTAATTGCGCGGATCACCAAAAACAAAGAGCGTAATAAACATCCTGCCACCCGCGTGTTTCAGGCAATACGTATCTATATCAATAGTGAGTTAGATCAAATTGATCAAGCACTTGAAGGTGCATTAACCGTGCTTGCTCCGCAGGGTCGTTTATCGATTATCAGCTTTCACTCTTTAGAAGACCGCATAGTGAAGCGATTTATCCGCCGCCACAGTCAAGGTGAGAGTGTGCCCCATGGTTTACCCATCACTGAAGATCAGATTAATAAGTCGCGTAAACTACGTGCCATTGGCAAGGCGATTATGCCATCCGATGAGGAAATTGAACGCAATGCAAGAGCCCGTAGTTCGGTATTGCGCATTGCCGAGCGACTAGATTACTAGAGGGCAAACAAATGAGTAAGCCCTCATTGAGTCTACCACAGGTTGTATTACACGACCTTTGGCAACACAAATGGATTTTGTTACTTGCCCTGCTCGTGCTCAGTAATGCAGTGGCTGTGGTGTATACCAGCCATGTGAGTCGCAAACTCACTACTGAATGGGATCTGCTATTGCAGGAGCGTGACAGGTTAGATATCGAGTGGCGCAATTTATTATTGGAAGAGCAATCCCAAACGGAGCATAGCCGAATTACGCGGATTGCATCGAAGGATCTCAACATGAGTCGCCCATTACCCAGCGAAGAAGTTGTGGTAAAGGTGCCGTGAACATAGGGAAGATATGATTAGGCAAGCAAAAACCAAACAGGCAAGCAAAAAGCAAAAGCCACAACTGATCCATTGGCGGTTATACGTCGTGGTTGGTTTTGTATTTGCGATGTTTTCAAGCCTGGTGGGTCGTGCTGCTTATATCCAAATTATTGAGCCTGATAAGCTTCGCCATGAGAGCGATATGCGTACGTTACGTACTACCAGTCGTGAGGTACAGCGTGGCTTAATTACTGATCGCAATGGGGATATGCTGGCGGTGAGTGTGCCAGTGCGTGCAGTGTGGGCAGATCCAAAGCAAGTTAACGATAGCAATGGCTTTACAGATATGCGTCGTTGGCAAGCACTGGCTGACGTATTACACGAACCCGTTGAAGACGTACTCGATAAAGTCCGTAGCAATCCAACTAAACGTTTTACCTACCTTAAGCGTCAAGTGACTCCCGCGGTGGCTGATTACATAACTCAGCTTAAATTGCCTGGGGTATTTTTAAAGTCTGAGTCTCGCCGTTACTATCCCGGTGGTGAGATAACTGCCCAACTTATCGGTATCACTAATATCGATGATGTGGGTATTGAAGGCGTTGAAAATGCCTATAACAGTTGGCTTACTGGTACGCCATCCAAACAGAAAGTACGTAAGTCACGTGATGGTCATGTGGTTGAGCGCCTCGATATCGTCCAAGAAGGCGAAAGCCCAAATGATCTTGTCCTGAGTATCGACCATAGGATCCAGCAGCTTGCCTATCGAGAGTTAAAGCGCACCACAGAAATGAACCAAGCGACATCAGGGTCGATTGTGGTACTCGATATCCACACGGGTGAAGTGTTAGCGATGGCGAATACGCCCTCCTTCAACCCTAATTCCCGTGATAATTTTCAAACCTTCAGAATGCGTAACCGCGCGATGACGGACACCTTCGAGCCCGGCTCGACCATTAAACCTTTTGTTGTTGCGGCGGCGTTAGAAGCGGGCACCGTTAAATCCACTGATGTGATCCCAACCTCTCCAGGTTGGATGCGTTTAGGTGGACGCCAAGTGCGTGATGCATCTAACTACGGTGATATGACGCTAGCGCGTATTTTGGCCAAATCCAGTAACGTGGGCATTAGTAAATTAGCCCTGTCGATTCCTGTACAGCAGTTACTCGGCACTTATCAATCCATGGGATTAGGTAGTTTTTCAGGGATTAACTTAACGGGAGAAAGCGCAGGCCTTATCCAAGATCGTCACCGTTGGTCTGACTTTGAGCGTGCCACGTTATCCTTTGGTTACGGCTTAACCGCGACGACGCTGCAATTAGCGCGGATGTACGCGACTTTAGGCAATGGCGGCACTTTATATCCAGTATCGATTTTAAAACTTAAAAAGCCGCCCGAAGGTGAACGGGTGATTTCAGAAGAAGTGGCTAGAGACGTGCTGCAAATGATGGTGGGTGTCACCGAAAAAGGTGGTACAGGTACGCTTGCGCATATCGATGGTTATCCCGTCGCAGGTAAGTCGGGCACCAGCCGTAAGGCGGTAGCCGGTGGTTATGGTGATGATTATGTTGCGTTATTTGCAGGCGTTGCGCCGGTGAATAATCCCAAACTCGCTATCGTCGTTGTGGTCAATGAACCTAAGGGCGATCTCTATTATGGTGGTTCAGTGGCAGGGCCTGCTTTCGCTAAGGTGATGTCAGGCGCACTGCAAATGTTAAATGTTGAACCCATTTCCGATAAAGAACAGGTGCAATTGGCGGGTCTCGCCGGGAGAACTGAATAATGTTATTAAGGGATCTACTCGCCCCTTGGTTCCCCTACGCGGGTGAACAAACCTTCCAAGATTTGACTCTAGATAGCCGCGCAATACGTCGCGGCGATGTGTTTTTAGCGCTGCCAGGACACAAGGTAGATGGTCGTCAATTTATTGATAAAGCCTTAGCCCAAGGTGCGGCTGCGGTGTTAGTGCATACGGATAATCCCCAAGAGCAGGGCAAAGTAATTGCAATGCCCGCTGAGCAAGGGGTACAGATTTATTTCTATGAGTTAGCGAAGCACGTTTCAGTGGTGGCTGCGGTGCGTTATCCTGTTATCCAAGGTCAATCTATGGCCATTGTGGGTATTACAGGGACTAATGGCAAAACTTCGACAAGCCAATTGTGCGCGCAATTAGTGACGCTGCTTGAGGGTAAAGCGGCGGTGATGGGCACGCTCGGCAATGGCCTGTGGGGCGAGTTAGTCGATAGCGGCAATACCACTGCCGATGCCATTACCTTAATGCGCCAACTGCATGAATTTGCAGATAAAGGTGTAAATACCTGTGCGATGGAAGTCTCGAGCCATGGTTTAGTCCAAGGGCGAGTCGATGCCGTGCCCTTCGATGTGGCGGTATTTACTAACTTAACCCGTGATCACTTGGATTACCACGGCGATATGGAAAACTATGCCGCGGCCAAGCAAATGCTGTTTCGTTTCAACGCCCTGCGTCACGGCTTAGTCAATCTTGATGATCCCGTGGGTGCCGCATGGTTATCCGAGCTGGCAAACGTTCCTGCGAAGATGTGGGGCTTTAGCATTGAAGCGCATACCAATGCGACGTTTTACACTAAGAATGCCCAATTTAACGACCAAGGCGTACAGGCGACCTTAGTCTGGCCCGAGGGCGAAATCGATATTCGTTCCCCGTTATTAGGCGCCTTTAACCTCTCGAATTTACTCGCTGCACTATCAGCCCTGTATTTACAGGGAATGGATATGCGTGCATTAGCTGCCAAGGTACCTTACTTAGTGCCCGTGTCTGGCCGTATGGAACGTTTTACCACCGCGGACAACATCACCTTAGTCGTCGATTATGCCCACACCCCCGATGCGATTGAACAGGCACTTAATGCCCTGCGTCGTCACTGTGCAGGGGAGCTTTGGTGCGTGTTTGGCTGCGGTGGCGACCGTGACAAGGGTAAGCGGCCTTTAATGGGGCGTGCGGCGGAGCAATTTGCCGATCGCATTATGGTGACTAGCGATAATGCCCGCAGCGAAGATCCTAACCAAATTATTACCGATATTATCCAAGGGCTGACTCACCCAGAGCGAGCGCTGACCGAGGTTGACCGTGTGGCTGCGATTAAACAAGTCGTCGCACAGGCTAAATCTGGGGATGTGATTTTGCTTGCGGGCAAAGGCCATGAAACTTACCAAGAGGCGGCAGGTGTGCGTCATGACTATGATGAACGCGCCCTGGCACGTCAGTTATCGGAGCAACGCTAATGATCCCAATTTCCCTCGGGGCACTGAGCCAATACTTAGGTGCGCATCGAGTCGGTGACGATGTCACCATCCAAGCATTAAGCAGCGATAGCCGTAAAATCGGCCCCGCGACCCTTTTCGTCGCCTTAAAGGGTGAGCGGTTTGATGGCCATGATTTTGCGGCCACGGCAATTGAAAATGGCGCCATTGCATTACTGGTTGAACGTGAATTGGCCTTTGATATTCCGCAGCTAATTGTTGCCGATTGCCAAAAGGCCATGGGCGCGATTGGCGCCTATGTCCGCGACCAAGTGAATCCTATTTGTGTGGCATTAACTGGCTCTAACGGCAAAACCAGCGTGAAAGAGATGATTGCCACTATTTTGTCGGCTAAGCATCAAGTACTTTACACCGCGGGTAATTTTAATAATGAAATCGGCGTACCTTTAACCCTACTGCGCTTAACCCCCGAAGATAAGTATGGGGTATTTGAGTTAGGGGCTAACCATAAAGGCGAGATTGATTACACCTCTGCTTTGGTCCGTCCGCATGTGGCGTTAGTCAATAACGTCGGCAGTGCCCACTTAGAAGGATTTGGTTCACAGGCCGGCGTTGCCCAAGCGAAATCGGAAATCTATAACCATCTACAACAAGGCGGCACTGCGATTATTAATGCTGACGACGCCTTTGCTGATGTGATGCGTGTTAAAGCCAAGCATTATAAGCAATTGAGCTTCTCCCAGCAGGAAGGCGCGGCGAAACGCCAAATCGATGTGATTGCGACTGGCCATAAAGCCAATAGCGATGGTTGTTACCGCTTTATCCTTAATTATGCGGGTGAGTCCTGCGAAGTGACCTTACCTTTAGCGGGACGTCATCAAGTCAGCAATGCCTTAGCTGCTGCAAGTGTTTGTATCGCATTAGGATTAAGTCTAAAAGAGATCGCCGAAGGCTTAAGCAAACTTATCCCTGTGAAGGGACGTATGCAGCCGACTCAATTAGGCCGAGTCCGTTTAATCGATGATAGCTATAACGCTAACCCTGTATCCGTGGGGGCGGCTATCGCTTGGTTAAAGGAAATTTCTGAAAATCGTTGTTTGGTACTGGGAGATTTGGGCGAATTAGGCGACAATGCGCCCCTTTTACACGCTGAACTGGGACAACTGGCAAAGCAACAGGGGATTGATGCCCTGTTCTGTACTGGCACCTTGACTCAGCATACTAGCCAAGCTTTCGGGGCGGAGCACCATGACAGCGTGGCGACGTTAGTAGAAAAACTCATAAAACACATCAACCAGTTGCCGGGACAGGTGACGGTTTTAGTTAAAGGTTCACGAAGTGCCGCAATGGAGCGGGTCGTGGATGGCCTAACAGTAGCCTTCGGGCGTGGGGAGTTAGTGTAGATGCTGGTGTATCTGGCCGAGTATTTAACCCGTTTTCACACTGGGTTTAACGTATTTTCCTATGTGACGTTTCGAGCCATTTTGGGCTTGTTAACCGCATTAGTATTTAGTTTATGGTGGGGTCCTAAACTTATTGAGCGTTTGCAGTTAATGCAAATTGGTCAAGTGGTGCGTAATGATGGGCCTGAGTCGCATTTCAGTAAGCGCGGAACGCCGACTATGGGTGGTTTACTGATCCTTGCGGCCATCTTTATCAGTGTGCTGTTATGGGGCGATCTTGGTAGCCGTTATGTTTGGGTGATGCTGTTTGTTTTAGGCAGCTTCGGCATGATTGGCTTTATTGATGATTACCGCAAAGTGGTACGTAAAGATACTAAGGGATTAATTGCGCGCTGGAAGTATATTCTGCAATCTTTAGCGGCGTTGATTATTGCTTTCTTCCTCTACACCACAGCGTCTAACCCGGGTGAAACCCAGTTAGTCGTGCCTTTCTTTAAGGACGTGATGCCACAGCTTGGCGCTGTGTTTATCGTATTGGCCTACTTTACTATCGTGGGTTCAAGCAACGCAGTGAACTTAACCGACGGTCTCGATGGTTTGGCGATTATGCCAACGGTAATGGTAGCAGCAGCATTTGCCTTGATTGCTTATCTGTCTGGTCATGCTCAGTTTGCCAATTACCTGCATATTCCGCATTTACCTGGCTCTGGTGAGCTGGTGATCGTTTGCACCGCGATTGTGGGCGCAGGTTTAGGCTTTTTATGGTTTAACACTTATCCAGCACAGGTCTTTATGGGCGATGTGGGTTCTCTTTCTTTAGGGGCTGCATTAGGTGCGATTGCGGTATTAGTTCGCCAAGAAATTCTATTAGTGATCATGGGCGGGGTGTTTGTCATGGAAACCGTGTCAGTGATATTGCAGGTCGGTTCTTACAAATTACGCGGTCAACGGATATTCCGCATGGCGCCTATCCATCACCACTACGAGTTAAAAGGTTGGCCTGAACCACGCGTGATTGTCCGCTTTTGGATTATCTCTATTTTCTTAGTGTTGCTCGGCTTAGCCACGTTGAAGTTAAGGTAATCACTCATGCAAAGTCATTATTCACACATAGTATTAGGTTTGGGTGCCACAGGGCTCTCGGTAGTGCGCTATTTGTGTGGAAAAGGCATTACGCCGTTGGTGATGGATAGCCGTCGCCAGCCTCCAGGTGCCGAAACACTGGCAAGTTCATTCCCTGAGGTGCAATTAATTGCTGGCGGATTTGATTGCCGTTATCTAGTGCAGGCGACGCAAATCATTATCAGCCCTGGGATTGCGATTGATACTCCCGAAGTGCGCGCGGCACTGGATATGGGGATTGAAGTCATTGGTGATGTTGAGTTATTTGCCCGTGAGATTGCCGATCGTAAACCTTGTGTGATTGGGATTACGGGCTCAAATGGCAAAACGACAGTGACCACCTTAGTGGGTGAAATGCTGCGTGAAGCAGGCATTGCTGTTGCTGTGGGAGGCAATATTGGTACTCCGGCGCTGGATTTGCTGCAAGAGAATGCGGATATTTTTGTGCTTGAGTTATCGAGTTTCCAGCTGGAAACCACCCATAGCTTGAATTGCGTGGCCTCAACCTGTTTAAACGTGACGGAAGATCATATGGACAGGTACAGCGATATGGATGCCTATCGGAAGGCCAAACTACGTTTGTATCATCAAAGTCGTTCCATCATTTTTAACCGTGATGATGCGCTGACTATCCCAACTGAACCCATGAACCAAAACAGCTTTGGTTTAGCGCCGCCTGAAGGCGACGAGTGGGGCATTTGCGACAGCAAGATTTATCACGGCCACAGTGAAATCATGCCAATCACCGAAGTGTCACTGATTGGTAGCCATAACCATGCCAATTTACTTGCTGCGATGGCGCTGGTTTATGCCGTGGGTGTGGATAAGCAAGTGATGGCCAAAGTCGCTCGCACCTTTACTGGCCTTTCCCACCGCTGCGAAGTGGTTGGGGTCAAAGGTGGTGTGACCTATGTGAATGACTCTAAAGCTACCAATGTGGGGGCTACTGTTGCGGCCCTTGATGGTTTAAGCGATCACCTCGGCGACATTATTTTGATTGCTGGCGGCGATGGTAAAGGTGCGGATTTCAGTCCACTGGCCGAGCCGTTAACAAAAGTGACTCACCTCATTACCTTAGGTAGAGATGGCAATAAGATTGCCGCGCTGAAAGAAGGCGCTATTAAGGTTGATTCAATGGCTGCCGCTGTTGCTAAGGCCGCTCAATTAGCGACTTCGGGTGATATTGTGTTGTTGTCGCCCGCCTGTGCAAGTCTGGATATGTACAGCAACTTTATGGCCCGTGGTGATGATTTTAGAAGCCAAGTGGAGCAACTCGATGGCGAGTGATGCAAGACAGCTCAGCCTGTTTGGGCGAGTGCTGCATGCACTGCCTAACTGGCAACGAGATACCGAAGTCCCGGGCGCGCAATTGTACGATCGGGCTTTGCTCACTGCTGTTTTGTCTTTGATTGGCTTTGGTTTTGTAATGGTGATGTCGGCCTCTATGCCCGAGGCACAAACACTGACGGGTAACCCATTCCATTTTATGACTCGCCATGTGGGTTATCTGTTGGGATGTTTAGTGATTGCCGCATTTGTGCTGAGGGTTGAAATGCAAACTTGGCAGCGGATGAGCCCTATCATGCTGCTGGTTGTATTTTTGATGTTACTGGCAGTACTGGTCGTGGGAACTACCGTAAACGGCGCGACCCGTTGGTTATCAATCGGTCCAATCCGTATTCAAGTGGCCGAGGTCGCTAAGTTTGCGTTTTCTGTGTACATGGCGGGCTATCTGGTGCGCCGTCATCAGGAAGTGCGTGAAAATGCTAAGGGCTTCTATAAGCCGATTGCGGTATTTGCGATTTACGCGATTTTGATTTTGATGCAGCCCGACTTAGGCACTGTGGTGGTGTTGTTTGTCGGCACTGTTGGACTGTTGTTTCTCGCGGGTGCTCGGTTGCTGGACTTTTTCGCGCTGATCTTTGCTGGCATTTTAGCTTTCGTCGCGCTGGTACTGCTCGAGCCTTATCGTATGCGCCGGGTGACATCGTTTTTAGACCCTTGGCAAGATCCGTTTGGCAGTGGCTACCAGTTAACTCAATCGCTGATGGCCTACGGCCGAGGTGATTGGTTCGGCCAGGGCCTTGGCAACAGTATTCAAAAGTTGGAGTACCTCCCCGAGGCGCATACCGACTTTATCTTTGCCGTGATTGGTGAAGAGTTAGGGTTTATCGGCATTATCGCGGTGCTATCCGTGTTGCTGTTTGTGGCATTAAGGGCCATTCGTCTGGGCAATTTATGCCTGGTGATGGACAAAGCCTTCGAAGGTTATCTGGCCTATGCCATTGGGATTTGGATCTGTTTTCAGACCGTCGTTAATGTGGGCGCAAGCATTGGTATGTTACCTACTAAAGGGTTAACACTGCCCTTTGTGAGTTACGGTGGCAGTAGTTTATGGGTCATGACGGCGGCCGCAATGACATTGCTACGCATCGATTATGAGCGGCGCATGAGTTTAGTTCAGGCCGTGCAAGGGAGATTGAAGTAATGACCGACGCGGGTAAACGTATTTTAGTCATGGCAGGCGGCACGGGCGGACATGTGTTCCCGGCACTCGCGGTGGCAAAATATTTAGCGCAGCAAGGTTGGCAAGTGCGTTGGTTAGGTACAGCCGACCGTATGGAGGCGCGCTTAGTGCCTCAGTATGGCTTCGATATCGATTTTATCGACATCAAGGGCGTGCGTGGCAATGGTTTAGTACGTAAATTGGCGGCGCCTTTTAAAGTGGTGCGATCGATTCTGCAAGCCAAGGCCGTGATTGCCGAGTTCAAGCCCGATGTGGTGCTGGGCATGGGCGGATTCGCCAGTGGTCCGGGCGGTGTGGCGGCCAAATTAGCGGGCGTGCCCTTAGTGCTGCATGAGCAAAATGCCATTCCGGGAATGACCAACAAGTTGCTCTCGCGAATTGCGAATCAAGTACTGT
Source organism: Shewanella sp. Sh95 (assembly GCF_001308045.1). NCBI lineage: Bacteria > Pseudomonadati > Pseudomonadota > Gammaproteobacteria > Alteromonadales > Shewanellaceae > Shewanella > Shewanella sp. Sh95. Next base: position 11,323 of record NZ_LGYY01000138.1, on the reverse strand, counting down.
GCGCCTTTAAAAATACCTTCACTCAGGTTAAGGCAAAGGTGGTGGGTAACCCCATCCGTCGCGAGTTAATTGCCTTAGGTGCCGAGCCTAAGCAAGCCGCGGATGATGCCTTAAAAGTCTTGGTGGTAGGCGGCAGCTTAGGCGCCAAAGTCTTTAACGACTTAATGCCTGAAGTCGTGGCTGCGCTCAGTAAACAGCAGTCGATTACGGTTTGGCATCAAGTGGGTAAGGATAATCTGGCAGGAGTGAAGTCGGCTTATCAACAGCAAGGACAAGAGGGCGGCGTTAACGTTGCCGAATTTATTGATGATATGGAAGCCGCCTATCGCTGGGCAGATGTGGTATTGTGCCGCGCTGGCGCGCTGACGGTATCCGAGTTAGCGGCGGTGGGACTTCCGAGTATTCTGGTGCCTTATCCCCATGCTGTGGATGATCATCAGACCCGTAACGCCCAAGTATTGGTTGAGGCTGGCGCCGCTTTCCTATTGCCGCAGGCCATCTTGGACGTGAATAAGCTGGTGAGTAAATTACAGTTACTCGCCAATGACAGAGCAGAATTAGCCCAAATGGGCCAAAGAGCGAGAGATGTTGCCGTGTTGGATGCGACCGAGCAGGTGGCCCAAGTGTGTATCGCTCTCGCCGAGAAAGGATAGGTATGACTAAGACAGAAAGATACTTACAGCTAAGAAGTATGATCCCAGAAATGCGCCGGATTAAGCGTATTCATTTCGTCGGCATTGGCGGCGCGGGCATGGGCGGGATAGCTGAAGTATTAGTAAACGAAGGTTATGTCGTCAGTGGTTCTGATATCGCGCAAAACGCCGTGACGGACAGACTCTGCCTGCTGGGCGCTAAAATCCATATCGGCCATGGCGCCGATAACGTGCAGCAAGCTGATGTGGTGGTAGTCTCGACCGCGATTAATCCTGAGAATCCAGAGATTATTGCGGCGAAGGTATTGCGTATTCCTATCGTGCGCCGCGCCGAGATGTTGGCGGAATTAATGCGTTATCGCCATGGTGTGGCGATTGCGGGGACTCACGGCAAAACCACAACTACCAGTTTGATTGCCAGTTTGTATGGTCAAGCGGGTCGCGATCCGACCTTTGTGATCGGTGGCTTGCTCAACAGCGCAGGCACTAACGCTCGCTTAGGCACGAGTCGTTATCTGATTGCCGAAGCCGACGAGAGTGATGCCAGCTTCCTGCACCTGCAACCTATGGTCAGTGTGGTGACGAATATCGAAGCCGACCACATGGATACCTACGGTGGGGATTTTGAAAAGCTCAAATCGACCTTCGTGGACTTTTTACATAACCTGCCATTCTATGGCGTAGCTGTGGTGTGTATCGACGATGCTGTGGTACGCGAGATTATGCCGCGTATTGGCCGCCACATGATCACCTATGGCTTCAGTGACGATGCCGACGTCCAGGCGCTGAATTTCCATCAGCAGGGTCACCAATGCCGCTTTACCGTCAGACGTAAAGGTAAAGAAGATTTAGATCTGCTGCTAAACCTGCCGGGTCAGCACAATGTATTAAATGCGCTCGCGGCGATTGCCGTGGCGACAGAAGATGAAATCGATGATAGCGCCATCATTCAAGCCTTGGCTGAATTCCAGGGTATTGGCCGTCGTTTCCAACACTTAGGCAAGTTCGCGACGCCAAAGGGCGAAGTGATGTTAGTGGACGATTATGGTCATCACCCCAGCGAAGTGGCGGCGACCATTAAAGCGGCACGTGCTGGCTGGCCAGACAAACGCTTAGTGATGGCCTATCAGCCACACAGATACACTCGTACCCGTGACTTGTATGAAGACTTTATTGAAGTGTTATCTCAAGTAGATTGCTTGCTGTTACTCGAGGTGTATAGCGCGGGTGAAGCGCCGATCCCCGGTGCCGATGGCCGTGCACTGTGCCGCTCGATTCGTTTGCGCGGACAGTTAGATCCCATCTTTATCGCCAGCCCAGATCAGTTAGCCGAAGTGCTACCCGATGTGTTGCAGGAGGGGGATTTATTGTTGACCCAAGGTGCGGGTAATATAGGCGCCCTGTCGCGCCAGTTAGCCGCCACTGAATTAGGCTTTAGCACGGCTGTGACAACCGAGGTAAAACCTTGATGAATTGCGTGACAACTTGGATTTAAAGGAAATGTTGATCCGAGGTTTTAGCGCTATATAATGGCCGGTTTTCTGTGGTTTTTAGTAGTGTCGTTGAAGGGTGGAAACAAACGTGTCTTGGAGTGATAAGAGGCGACACTGGCGGGCGAGGATGTCACGGGTTAATTGGTACTTGTGGAGTGGGATTGGTTTTTTATGGTTAGTCATTGGTAGTTTTGTTTTTGGCGGCTACCTGCTACATAAGTTTTTAAATGATGCCAGCACTCTGCCCATTGAAGCGGTCGCCATTAAAGGTGAGCGGACTTACACCACAGATAGGGATATACAAATTGCACTACAGGATTTAATGCAGCGGAGTTTTTTTAGTGCTGACATCACCTTAGTGCAACAGGCATTAGAAGCTTTACCTTGGGTGTATCGTGCGTCAGTGAGACGTGAATGGCCTGCGAAACTCAGGGTGTATTTACAGGAGCAACAACCGGTCGCCCATTGGAATGGTACCGCTTGGCTCAATGTGCATGGTGAAGTGTTTGAAGCGCCATCGCACCCTGAGTTAGAGCATTTGCCTTATTTATCTGGGCCAGATGATATGGGGACCGAAGTGTTAACCGCCTACGCGCAGGTTAACTCGCTACTGAAGATTAATGGTTTTACCTTAGCCAATTTGAGTTTAACACCACGTCATGCGTGGCACGCGACACTAGGTAACGGTATTGTTTTAGACCTAGGTCGAGAAGATAAAATGGCAAGGATACAAAGGTTTATCACTGTTTACCCATTATTGGCGAAACAAGATAAACCGATTGCCAGAGTGGATTTGCGCTACGACACAGGGTTGGCCGTAGGCTGGGGCGATGCACAAACAAGAGAGCCGATAATTAATGACCAAAAACCAAGATAGAAATCTGATCGTCGGATTGGACATAGGAACCTCTAAAGTCGCAGTGATCATAGGCGAAGTTCTGCCCGATGGCGAAATCAGCATAGTCGGCCTTGGTAACCACCCTTCAAGGGGCATGGATAAAGGTGGCGTTAACGATTTAGACTCCATCGTGCGCAGTGTGCAACGCGCGCTCGATCAAGCGGAATTAATGGCAGACTGCCAAGTATCATCGGTTTACCTAAGCATTTCCGGTAAACATATCGCCTGCCAAAACGAAAATGGCATGGTGTCGATTAACGATGAAGAAGTGACACAGGAAGACGTCGACAACGTGATCCACACCGCGCGCTCGGTGAAGATCCCGACAGAACGTCGTATTCTGCATGTGTTACCGCAGGAATACGCGATTGACGTACAAGACGGCATTCGCAGCCCTATCGGCATGTCAGGCATGCGGATGGAAGCCAAGGTACACATAGTGACCTGCGCCAATGATATGGCGAAGAACATCACTAAGAGTGTTGAGCGCTGTGGTTTGAAGGTCGATGACTTAGTGTTCTCTGGCATTGCATCGGCGGATGCGGTATTAACCTTCGATGAAAAAGACTTAGGTGTGTGTATCGTCGATATCGGCGGCGGCACGACGGACATCGCCGTGTATACCAATGGTGCGCTACGTCACTGTGCAGTTGTGCCGGTTGCGGGTAACCAAGTGACCAACGATATTGCGAAGATTTTCCGCACGCCGTCGTCACATGCCGAACAAATTAAAGTGCAATTCGCCTGTGCGCGCAGCTCCATGGTGAGCCGCGAAGACAGTATCGAAGTGCCCTCGGTGGGTGGTCGCCCATCGCGCAGCATGTCACGTCACACGCTGGCCGAAGTGGTGGAGCCAAGATATCAAGAGCTGTTTGAGTTAGTGCTCAAGGAGCTGAAAGACAGTGGTTTAGAAGATCAAATCGCCGCAGGTATCGTGTTAACAGGTGGTACGGCGTCGATTCAAGGCGTGGTGGACATTGCGGAGGCAACTTTTGGTATGCCGGTTCGCGTCGCCTCACCATTGCCAGTTAAAGGGTTATACGAATACGTGGATCAGTCTATTTACTCCACAGGGGTTGGATTGCTCCACTACGGTGCAAGACGGGTGCTTGAGCGTCAATTCGAGCGTCCTGAGCGTCAAGGGGTTACCAGTGCTTGGAATCGGGTCCAAAGCTGGTTTAAGGGTGAATTTTAATAACGCAGGCAACACGGAGATCAGACAATGTTTGAGATCATGGACACTCACTCAGACGACGCGGTGATTAAAGTCATCGGCGTTGGCGGCGGCGGCGGTAACGCTGTCGAACATATGGTCAAACACAACATTGAAGGTGTTGAGTTTGTCGTTACCAATACAGACGCACAGGCGCTACGTAAATCTGGCGCTGGCTCAACGATTCAATTAGGTCGCGATGTCACTAAAGGTCTTGGCGCTGGCGCCAACCCAGAAGTGGGTCGTGCCGCAGCGGAAGAAGACCGCGAAAACATTCGTGCAGCGATCAAAGGCTCAGACATGATCTTTATCGCCGCCGGTATGGGCGGTGGTACTGGTACAGGTGCTGCGCCAGTTGTTGCTCAAATCGCTCGTGAAGAAGGCATCTTAACGGTTGCGGTCGTGACTAAGCCTTTCCCTTTCGAAGGCAAAAAGCGCATGGCTTATGCCGAGCAAGGTATCGCTGAGCTTGCTAAGCACGTGGATTCGCTAATCACTATCCCTAACGAAAAATTATTAAAAGTATTGGGTCGTGGTACGTCATTACTCGATGCGTTTGCCGCAGCGAATAACGTGTTACTCGGCGCAGTACAAGGTATTGCTGAGCTGATTACTCGCCCAGGTCTGATTAACGTCGACTTTGCGGACGTGAAAACCGTTATGTCTGAAATGGGTAATGCCATGATGGGCACTGGTGTTGCACGTGGTGAAGACCGTGCAGAAGAAGCGGCTGAAGCTGCTGTAGCCAGCCCATTATTAGAAGACATCGACTTAGCCGGTGCCCGTGGTGTGTTAGTTAACATTACCGCAGGTATGGACATGAGCATCGAAGAATTTGAAACTGTTGGTAACCATGTTAAAGCTTATGCTTCTGACAATGCTACCGTGGTTGTGGGTGCGGTTATCGACCCAGAAATGAGCGACGAACTGCGCGTAACCGTAGTTGCAACCGGTATTGGTGCTGAAAAGCGTCCTGATATTCAATTGGTTTCTAAGCCTGCACCACGTCCAGAACCTGTGGTTGTGGAACCAAAAGTTGAAGCTTATGTCGAAGAAGCAACTCATGTGAGCTATGCGGCGCCAAAGGGTAACGTATTACCTGCATCGCCAGCACCTGCTCCTGCGCCAGCACCTTCAACAAAGCATGAATTGGATTACTTAGATATCCCAGCGTTTTTGCGTAAGCAAGCTGATTAAAACAGGTATTTGAGTCCAGCGTATCGGGTGATGTATTGCTCTATCGGCAATACCACCCAATGACGACATTTGTATGACATAGCTAACTTATGTTACTATGTCGAACCTATGTGGTCGTTTTGCTGCCGCTGTGTGCGCAAATATTAGGCTTAATTATTGAAATCTAAACGGGTAACTGAATGATATTTCAAAGAACTGTTCAAAAAATGGTGAAAGCTACCGGAGTCGGTTTGCACTCTGGGAATAAAGTCACCTTGAGCATTATGCCCGCACCAGTCAATACAGGGATCGTACTTGTGCGTACCGATATGAGTCCTGCCGTTGCTATTCCTGCAAAGGCGGAACAAGTTCGCGAAACCACGATGTGCACGGCACTTGTCAATGACGAAGGTATTCGTATTTCGACTATTGAGCATTTATTTGCAGCCTTAGCGGGTTTAGGCATTGATAACGCCGTAATCGAAGTGGACGCCCCTGAAATCCCAATTATGGATGGCAGTGCGAGCCCATTTGTCTTCTTACTTCAGTCTGCGGGTATTAAAGAGCAGTCTGCACCTAAGAAGTACTTAAAGATTAAACGCCCTGTGCGTGTTGAAGACGGTGATAAGTGGGCCGAGCTCAAGCCTTTCAAAGGTTTTAGAGTCAACTTTAAAATTGACTTTGCTCACCCCGAAATTGCTCGCAGCCAACAGCATGTGGTGATGGACTTCTCTACTTCAGCTTTTGTTAAAGACATTAGCCGCGCTCGTACTTTTGGTTTTATGCGTGATATTGAGTATCTGCGTGCGAATAACCTAGCATTAGGTGGCAGCATGGAAAACGCAGTTGTACTTGATGAATATCGCGTCCTCAACCCCGACGGCCTGCGTTATGAGGATGAGTTCGTTAAGCACAAAATTTTAGATGCGTTTGGTGATCTCTATGTGGCAGGACACGCCATTCTTGGTGAGTTTACTGCCTATAAAACGGGTCATGCTCTGAATAACCAGTTAGTACGTGCCTTATTGGCGCAGCAAGATGCGTGGGAGTTAGTGAGCTTTGAGAAAGAAGCCGATGTGCCCGTTAGCTTTGCTGTACCTGGTGGCGCGGTCTTCGCTTAATTGCGTCTGATGTTTACTTATTACGGCTGGCCAATGTGGCCAGCCGTTTTAGTTTTTCGCCTAGTGTCCCGCTCACATTTTCTGCAAGTGCGGCAATATGTTCTGCAGCGGCTGGACTCAGTGCCTTATGCGCCTGTTTCGGCTTTGCGTCATACAATGCTAATCTCGGGTTGACTTTAACTTCAATTGCGGTAAGGATTGGGAGCGTTTCTGCTTGAAGCTGCGCGAGTAGTTTCGGCTTTTGGAAATTAATTCGTGCGGCCCATGCTGCCGAAGTGGTTTCAACCACAAGAACACCCTGGCGGAAATTAGCGACTTTCAGCTGCTCCGCAACAGGACCTGCGACAATCTGCTTCACGTGCTGATCCAGATATAAAAGTAGTTCCGCTTTCTCAGCTATGTCGGGTAATGTGCCTGATTGGTGTAGTAATTGGCTGAGATCCTGAGGGGGCTTTTTCATATGATAATAAGATGGCTGAATTAGGCTATGAGTGTAACAGTATTTATTCAAGGTCGGAATGGCGTTACGCGCTGGCAACCCAGTAAACGCTGGTTGATCCTTCCCATGCTATTGTTAGCTACTGGTGCCGGTATTTATCAACACAACTCTGCTAGGTTTGAAAATCAGCAAGCCAGTGTCGATAACGATCGAATCCAACGCGAACAACAAAAGAAGCAAGTCTTAGAGCTTAAAAGTGCCACAGAGTCACAGCTAGCCATGCTGGCGACCCATGTCGCGCGCATGCAAGCTAAAATCACCCGTCTCGAGGCCTTAGGTCAACAAGTCGCAAAACAAAACAAATTGGATGAAGACTTTGATTTCTCATCTGAAGTTGGGGTTGGTGGTTTAAGCGAATTAGGCTCAAATATCGAAATTAGTCAGCTTATCGAAGATATGGATAAACTGGCGTCACGAATTGACAACAATAATGTTCAACTATCACTACTTGAAACAGTGTCATCTAACCACCATATAGATGCTGAACGTTATGTATCAGGGCTCCCACTCGATAAAGGTTGGTTATCGTCGCCCTACGGATTACGTAATGACCCTTTTAACGGTCGTCGAACCATGCACAAAGGGATCGATTTTACCGGTCGGGAAGGGGCTAAAGTTGTCGCGACTGCAGCAGGCGTGGTGACTTGGGCTGGGAATATGTTTGGTTATGGCGAATTGGTCGAAATCGACCATGGTAACGGTTTACGTACACGCTATGGCCATAATAAAGCTTTGTCAGTAGCTGTAGGTGATGTGGTCGCTAAAGGCGAAACCATCGCCAGTATGGGAAGTACTGGGCGCTCAACAGGGGCTCATGTGCATTATGAAGTGTTGCGTGGCGGACAGCAGATAGATCCACAAAAGTTTGTCTACCGCAAAGCAAGTTAATTGAAACATTGGCTTCTAGTTTCCATCATGGACTTGGCCTACAGAAAATAAGTGATTCAGATGTTTGGTAAATTACTGACAAAAGTATTTGGTAGTCGCAACGACCGTACCCTTAAAGGGTTACAAAAAGTAGTTAATAAGATTAATGCGCTTGAAGCCGATTATGAAAAATTAACCGATGAGCAGCTTAAAGCGAAAACCGCAGAGTTTCGTGAGCGTTTAGCTGCGGGCGCTTCATTAGATAGCATTATGGCGGAAGCGTTTGCCACCGTGCGTGAAGCATCTAAGCGTGTGTTCGAAATGCGTCACTTCGACGTGCAGTTACTCGGTGGTATGGTACTTGATAGTAACCGTATCGCTGAAATGCGTACGGGTGAAGGTAAAACTTTAACCGCAACACTGCCTGCTTACTTAAATGCCTTAACGGGCAAAGGCGTTCACGTTATTACCGTCAACGATTACTTAGCACGCCGTGATGCTGAGAATAACCGTCCACTGTTCGAATTTTTAGGTTTAACTGTTGGGATTAACGTTGCAGGCCTTAGCCAACAGGCGAAGAAAGATGCCTATAACGCCGATATTACCTACGGTACCAACAATGAATTTGGTTTCGATTATCTGCGCGACAACATGGCGTTTTCACCGCAAGAGCGTGTTCAACGTCCATTACACTATGCACTGATCGACGAAGTCGACTCAATCCTTATCGACGAAGCCCGCACGCCATTGATTATCTCTGGTGCAGCGGAAGACAGCTCTGAGCTATACATCAAGATCAACACGCTTATCCCCAATCTTATCCGTCAAGATAAAGAAGACTCTGAAGAGTATGTGGGCGAAGGCGACTACACCATTGATGAAAAAGCCAAACAAGTGCACTTTACTGAACGCGGTCAAGAGAAGGTTGAAAACCTGCTGATTGAACGTGGCATGTTAGCCGAAGGCGACTCACTTTACTCAGCAGCCAATATTTCGCTACTGCACCATGTGAACGCTGCACTACGTGCTCATACCTTATTTGAGCGTGATGTGGACTATATCGTTCAGGATGGCGAAGTGATCATCGTTGATGAACACACTGGTCGTACTATGCCTGGTCGTCGTTGGTCAGAAGGTTTACATCAAGCTGTTGAAGCTAAAGAAGGCGTTCGTATTCAAAACGAAAACCAAACACTAGCTTCGATCACCTTCCAAAACTACTTCCGTTTATATGAGAAGTTAGCAGGTATGACTGGTACTGCCGATACCGAGGCGTTTGAGTTTCAACACATCTATGGTTTAGATACCGTGGTGGTGCCAACCAACCGTCCAATGGTCCGTAAGGATTTAGCGGATTTAGTTTACTTAACCGCTAATGAAAAGTATCAAGCGATCATTAAAGACATCAAAGACTGCCGCGAGCGTGGCCAACCGGTATTGGTCGGTACCGTTTCTATCGAACAGTCAGAACTGTTAGCGCGCTTAATGGTGAAGGAAAAGATCCCGCACCAAGTGCTTAACGCCAAGTTCCATGAAAAAGAAGCCGAGATTGTTGCCCAAGCAGGCCGTACTGGCGCCGTAACCATTGCCACTAACATGGCGGGTCGTGGTACCGACATCGTGCTTGGTGGCAACTGGAATATGGAAATCGAGGCGCTGGAAAATCCTACCCCAGAGCAAAAAGCCAAGATCAAAGCTGATTGGCAAGTGCGTCATGACGAAGTCGTTGCCGCGGGTGGTTTACACATTCTCGGTACCGAGCGCCACGAGTCACGTCGTATCGACAACCAGCTACGTGGTCGTGCGGGCCGTCAAGGTGATGCGGGCTCTTCACGTTTCTACCTGTCGATGGAAGATAGCTTAATGCGTATCTTCGCTTCTGATCGCGTCTCCGGCATGATGAAAAAGCTGGGCATGGAAGAAGGCGAAGCGATCGAACATCCATGGGTTTCCCGTGCAATCGAAAACGCTCAACGTAAAGTGGAAGCGCGTAACTTCGATATTCGTAAGCAATTACTTGAATTCGATGACGTCGCTAACGATCAACGCCAAGTGGTTTACGCCCAGCGTAATGAGTTGATGGATGCGGAAAGTATTGAAGACACGATTAAAAACATCCAAGACGATGTAATTGGTGCGGTAATCGATCAGTACATTCCACCACAATCAGTAGAAGAGTTATGGGATGTTCCTGGGTTAGAGCAGCGCCTAAACCAAGAGTTTATGCTTAAACTGCCAATCCAAGAATGGCTCGATAAAGAAGACGACTTACACGAAGAAAGCCTGCGTGAGCGTATTATCACTTCTTGGTCAGATGCTTATAAAGCCAAAGAAGAAATGGTCGGTGCCTCAGTACTGCGCCAATTCGAAAAAGCAGTGATGCTACAAACCCTCGATGGCTTGTGGAAAGAGCATTTAGCCGCAATGGATCATTTACGCCAAGGCATCCACTTACGTGGTTACGCACAGAAGAATCCAAAGCAAGAGTATAAGCGTGAGTCATTCGAACTGTTCCAACAATTGCTGAATACGCTGAAACATGACGTGATTAGCGTGTTGTCTAAAGTTCAAGTGCAAGCCCAATCTGATGTTGAAGAAATGGAAGCTCGTCGTCGTGAAGAAGATGCTAAGATCCAACGCGACTACCAGCACGCAGCAGCCGAAGCCTTAGTTGGTGGGGATGATGGTAGCGACGAGATGATGGCGCACACACCAATGATCCGCGATGGCGATAAAGTTGGCCGTAACGATCCTTGTCCTTGTGGCTCTGGCCGTAAATATAAGCAGTGTCACGGTAAGCTAAGCTAATTCAACACGTGCACCTAATTCTAAAAGGCGTCTGTAATAGTCGCCTTTTTCATACCTACTCAAAGCCAGATACAAATCATTGAATCTGTCTGCATCTATATAAAGCTTATTTGAATCTCCAGCCTTCCAGTTATGGCAAGTCATGCTTTGTTCACAAATAAAGCAGTAAAATTGCCTTTTGTGGATAACGTTGGGGGTAACTAGTGGGTACTTTGTGACTAACTGAAACTATTGAAAAAAGATCGAAAAAATACAAAAAAGCGCTTGCACAAAAAGTTCCGCTGCCTATAATGCGCATCCACTGACACGGCAGACAGCGATACGCAGTTGCAAGTGCCAGTTCATCAAGTGATTCAGTCCTTGATGAGCGAAAAGAAAGTTTAAAAAACTACTTGACGCAAAAACGGGAATGCGTAAAATACGCAGCCCTGACCCGCTGAAATCACTTGTGATAATGCGATGGTCAACGCTCTTTAACAATTTATCAAGCAAATCTGTGTGGACACTCACAGGTGTTGAGTTAATCGAAATTACTCTGCCGTTTGGCGAGTAATCAAAGAATTAAATCAATGAATGAGTGTTCATAGCAATATGT
>NZ_LGYY01000219.1:0-1003 GCF_001308045.1 Shewanella sp. Sh95 | reverse complement strand
TCGCAACGCCCTGAGAGTCTAGGCAAGATTGAATTAACTCAGGTTCTAACACATCTGCTAAGCAGGTGAATTCGGTTAGGCGGGTAATATGAGTACGGGCGAGTGCTTCTGAGAGTTGCATAAAAAATCCGATGACATGAGGTCATCGGATTTTGATCTTTTCAGCGAGATCGTCAAGCGATCTGTCTTAACTGATCGGCATTAGCTTTAAGCTCCCTTTTTATTACTCAAAACACTCGGCAACATTTTTGTTACTTTTTACTGTTCAGTTTGGCATTTTTGGGCTAGGTTAGGTCAAAAGTTTTATCTATAAACTAATTTGCAGGGACACAGCAAAAGGAGCCCAAGATGAAATCCGCCGTAGAGCAGCTATCAACCTATAAGAGTGTGCATTTAAATCCGCGAAATATTCGAACTCATTTTATTGGTATTCCATTAATTATATGGTCGGCTTTTCTATTATTAGCGACAATCCGTATTCCATTTGGTAGTGCTGGCGATGTGAGTTTAGGTGTGATTTTAGGGGCTGGCGTGCTGGTTTATTATTTTCGTTTGCATGCAAGGTTAGCGATTGGTCTGGCCTTGTTTATCGCCCCCGTCGTGTATTCAACAGAGTTAGTGGCCTCCTCTCCCAACGCCTTCTGGTTGGCTATATCGGTATTTATCGTCGGTTGGGTTTTTCAGCTGATTGGCCATCAATACGAGAAGGCAAAGCCTGCCTTTATTGATGATTTAAACCAACTGTTAATTGGCCCGTTTTTCTTAATGGCCGAAGTGTATTTTATCCTGGGGCTAGAAAAAGATTTAGATGCCCAAATTACACCTATTGCGATTGAGAAACGCCGTGCACTCGAAGCGCGGCTGAAGACGCAAAGCGCTGAAGGATCCCCTCATAAATCAGCCATAGCATAGCCATATTTGAGCAACTGATTGGCGAATAATACCCAGGCCGCCAGCAATTCTTTCTCCGTGATTTGATAATCAGGCCGCCTGAGTACCTCCA
>NZ_LGYY01000133.1:0-1009 GCF_001308045.1 Shewanella sp. Sh95 | reverse complement strand
CAGAAATTGATCCATAAAACCAAGGATAAACACTTCGCTCGACGTCTTATCGCTATGCTGATGCTGCATCAAGGGCTGTCGATTACTGACGTTCATCATGCTACTGGTGCAGCACGCTCCAGTATTGGTCGTTGGTTAGGCTGGTATACCGAAAGCGGCGTTGATGGGCTTAAATCTCTGCAGCTGGGACGGCCGGCAAGCTTGCCCATAGACCCCATATTGCTCTGTCTATCTTTGCTTATTCAGCTATGCCCACAGGACTTTGGTTACCAACGTAGCCGCTGGAGCAGTGAACTGCTTGCCATGGTGATTAATGCACAGCTTAAGCTCAGCATCGCTGCATCCACCGTCCGCCGATTACTACCCAAAGCAGGAATGGTCTGGCGCCGCTCGGCTCCGACATTGCGTATCAAAGACCCACACAAAGAGGAGAAAATGGCCGCGATAAATCAGGCACTTGAGCAGTGTTGCGTCGAGCATCCGGTTTTCTATGAAGATGAAGTAGACATCGACTTGAACCCAAAAATCGGGGCAGATTGGATGCCAAAAGGACAACAAAAACGCGTTGTCACCCCAGGCAACAACCGTAAGCATTACATAGCTGGAGCCCTGCATGCCAGCACCGGGAAAGTGCTTTATGTAAGCCACGATAGCAAAGCGTCAGAGCTGTTTATTGCCATGTTGGAGAAGCTTAAGCGTCATTACCGCAAAGCCAAAACCATCACGCTCATCCTGGACAATTACATTATTCATAAGAGCCGTAAGACCGTAGCTTGGCTCAAGCATAATCCCAAATTCAGATTACTATTTCAGCCGGTATACTCGCCGTGGGTCAACAAGATAGAACGCTTATGGCTCGCACTGCATGAAACGGTAACCCGCAATCACGCTTGCAGGAACATACGGGAACTGCTTGGCATGGTATGGCATTTTATGGGAACCGTTTCCCCATTTCCTGGCAGTGGGCATGGCACGGCGAAAATGTAGCAGTATTCGGATCAGCTATTTA
>NZ_LGYY01000090.1:0-1059 GCF_001308045.1 Shewanella sp. Sh95 | reverse complement strand
GGCTTTGTTTCCTAAATCGATTCAGCGAGCAAAGCTCCTCATAATCGTTTGAATATTAAACTACACGGTAAGTTTCAGGCATGCCTAGCCCAGTGAGTTTGTTCAACGCCTTTATCATCGCGTAAGTTTCTCCTACCTGACCGTTATAATTTCGCAGGCTCAATCTACCACCAAGTAATTGCTTTACCCTGTACATGGCAGTTTCTGAGATTGACCGCCGATGATAACCATACCGTTTTTTCCACTGTTTATTTGAACCATGAAGCTGTTGCCAACTGACCGCTAAGTTACGCGGATGACCTTGTTCCCAGAGCGCGGCACCTTCCCTCGGTGGAATGAGTACTAAAGCCCGTTTTCTACGAACGGCATCGTGACAGGCTCTTGTGTCGTAAGCACCATCACCTGAGATATTGCGGATTTTGCGATGGGTTTGCTTGAGCAAATTCGGCATAACTTCAGCGTCAGTGACACCGGATAAACTCAGTTCCGCTGCAATAATTTCATGGCTATGGGTATCGACAGCGATATGCAGCTTACGCCACACGCGGCGCTTGCCATCTGTGCCATGTTTCTTCACTTTCCACTCACCTTCGCCATAAACCTTCAAGCCTGTCGAGTCGATAGCCAAGTGCTCAATGGTGCCACGCGTCTTGGTTTTAAAAGCAATCTTGACGGTTTTAGCGCGTTTGCTGATGCAAGTGTAATGTGGGCACGAAAGCGGAATATCAGCCAGTTTAAACACCGAGTTGATAAAGCCTTGTAACGCTCGTAGTGGCATCGAGAAAACACGTTTAACCATCAGCGCGGTGGTAATGGCTAAGTCGCTAAATACGCGTGGTCGACCTTTCCTTGGTTGCTCGGCCTTAGCTTTCCACTGGGCGATAGCGTCCTCATCAATCCAGAAGGTAAGTGAGCCACGATTGATCAGGGCTTGATTGTATTGCTTCCAGTTGATTGTTTTATAGCGAGGTTTTGACACGATTGATGGGTGAGTTGATAGGCTATGCCGATCAGATCACCAGCTATGGTTTTAGTTCAACTGATTTAGGAAACAAAGCC
>NZ_LGYY01000145.1:0-1068 GCF_001308045.1 Shewanella sp. Sh95 | reverse complement strand
TAATTAGTTTTTAAGGATCGCCTCTTTACGTTCTGGTGAATACCGAGCCATTTTGTTCTCTTTTGCCGCACCCTGTCTTTAAAAATAATGATTATTTAGGGGTGACAACAATCCTGACACAGGGGGACCTAAGCACACGTCGTGTACCGTCGTTAAAATATGCTCTACATTAAATTTCTCAATGGCATTTTTAGCGAGTAATTTGGCAAACTTTGCTGCATTGAGGTGATAGGCATAGCCTAAAACACCAGCATATTCTGGCGTAGTAATGAGCTTTGGTGCTTTAGCCGCTTCGCAAGCTAAATGCTGTGGGGAAACAAAATCGGCAAAATGTCCGCTTTGTTCGGCCAACCACGTCGATACAGCGTCACCTTGGTGTAAATTAATGATATCGAATAGATGATGATAAAAATTATGCTTACCGTGACGCGATTTATCTAACCAGTTCACAAATTTAATAGACTGTTTAAACGTGACATCGCATGTTCGAATAAATTCTGACTCACTAATACCAAAACTCTGTAATGATTTTTTAATCGAAGGCACAGTACCTTCCCCGACACCAATAATAGGAATATCAGGAGATTCAATCACTGAAATAGATAACCCAGAACGCCCCTTCAACGCCCGGCCTAAGTGGTTCGCCGCTAACCAACCTGAAGTACCGCCACCTATAATAGCTATTTTTCTGATTGTCATCACGAGCCTCTAAATTGGAGAAACCTAAGTTTATTATTAAATTTATTGATAATAAAAAGCCTAGCGAATGCTAGGCTTTTTCGTGATTAAATTGAATTAGAAGCGTAACGCTACACCAAGCTTGTAGCGAGCTTCACCATCGAAGCTCCATACTGGGTACTGAAGAATCCCCTGATGATTTACAAATAAATCATCAAATTAGGGTGGAAGCGCATCTTGTTGCATGATCAAATGGTTTCGCCAAAAACTACACTTGGACAACAAGATGCGCGAAGCCAATATCCTACAACATTCTTTACACCAATACTGCCCAGAACTTCACCTAAAACGATTAAACAGCTTGATGCTGGCCTCTAAGGCACTGATTGA
>NZ_LGYY01000065.1:0-1070 GCF_001308045.1 Shewanella sp. Sh95 | reverse complement strand
GGTAGTGTTCATAATTCTGTGTCATTTCAGTAAAATATTCAAAAACAGGAATGACACATGACCCAACCTTTTAACTTCGAACAAGCCCTTAAAGATCTGCAATCAGGTAAAAGCCTCACAGGTAAAGACAGCATTCTTGGTCCACTGATCAAGCAACTCACTGAAGCGGCTCTCCAGGCTGAGCTTGAGCAGCATTTAGCGCATGATCCTCAGCCTAATCGTAAAAATGGCAAAACCTCTAAGACCATTAAGTATCCGTCCGGTAACTTTGAGTTAGACGCGCCTAGAGACCGCAATGGCACCTTTGAGCCTCAGTTGATTAAGAAAAATCAAACTACGCTAACCGATGAAATCGAACGTAAAGTGTTATCGATGTTCAGTATAGGTATGAGCTATCGCGATATTAATCAACATGTTGAAGATATGTATGGGCTCAATGTGTCTAACGCAACAGTCAGTGCTATCACTGACAAACTCATCCCCGAACTTAAAGCGTGGCAACAGCGCCCATTAGATAGCCATTATCCTATCGTTTGGCTTGATGCGATACATTACAAAGTCAAAGAGGATGGGCGTTACGTCAGTAAAGCCGTTTACACATTGTTAGCGCTTAATATGAAAGGAAAAAAGGAAATTTTAGGGCTTCACTTGTCCGAAAATGAAGGCGCTAATTACTGGCTATCCGTACTGACCGATCTTAATAATCGTGGTGTAAAAGATATTCTTATCGCCTGTGTTGACGGTTTGACCGGTTTCCCTGAGGCCATAGCCAGTATCTTCCCTCATACGGAAACACAGCTATGTGTTATCCACCAGATCCGCAACTCAATGAAGTATGTCGCCTCAAAAAATCAGAAAGCGTTTATGGCTGATTTAAAGCCTGTGTATCGAGCCGTGAGTAAAGAAGCCGCAGAGATGGCATTGGACGAACTGGAGGCCAAATGGGGTGATGCTTATCCGCTGGTAATCAACTCTTGGCGTCGCAAATGGCATAATTTGTCCCATTATTTTAAGTACCCAGAACATATCAGGAAAGTGATTTACACGACCAATGCGGTTGAGGCTGTGCA
>NZ_LGYY01000197.1:0-1071 GCF_001308045.1 Shewanella sp. Sh95 | reverse complement strand
CTGAAGGTACTCAGGCGGCCTGATTATCAAATCACGGAGAAAGAATTGCTGGCGGCCTGGGTATTATTCGCCAATCAGTTGCTCAAATATGGCTATGCTATGGCTGATTTATGAGGGGATCCTTCAGTACTGAGCAACAACGACTGTCCCTACTTTCAGAGTTAACTACTCAATGGGAGCATTTGTTAAAAGATACAAAGGTATTACTAAGTCTTGAAACCACTCCTGAGATGTATCAAGCCCTAAACACAACGATCGATACTCAGCTTTATTATCAGCAACAACTCCCATTGCTCAATACGCTTACAGACAGTGCTTTACAGGCAAAGTTACAGGCACAAAATATTCAAACAAATTTGGCCGGTATGTCATCAGCATTTTCTGATGAAATGCAGACTCAACTGAATCAGACCCATGAACGATTCGCTCTATTAGTTGACCATAAAGATCTCAGTGGAATTACCGACAATCAGATAGAACATCAAGCTATTTCGGAATACCTGCACCAAGGTGAGCACCTGTTTGTGTTATTAGATGAAGTAAAAAATACCCAAAATATAGCGACGTTAAATCACCTTCAACGGGAAGCGATGCGACGACTTATTCAAATGGAAAATATCGTCGCGTCTATGCATTCGAGTAATACAATTTATCTCAACTGGTTATCGCAAATAAAACAAAACATGGTTGGCAATGACAACTTATTTGAGCTATCCCGTAATGCCTTAAAAAGTACTCAAATAGCCAATGCTCATTTTGGCTATCAAGCCCTGAAGAATCCCCTGATGATTTACAAATAAATCATCAAATTAGGGTGGAAGCGCATCTTGTTGCATGATCAAATGGTTTCGCCAAAAACTACACTTGGACAACAAGATGCGCGAAGCCAATATCCTACAACATTCTTTACACCAATACTGCCCAGAACTTCACCTAAAACGATTAAACAGCTTGATGCTGGCCTCTAAGGCACTGATTGAATGTAAGACACTGACCTTGACTGAGTTAGGTCGAAATTTACCAACCACGGCCCGAACCAAGCACAACATCAAGCGCATTGATCGTTTGCTC
>NZ_LGYY01000166.1:0-1089 GCF_001308045.1 Shewanella sp. Sh95 | reverse complement strand
CCCGAATTCAACTGCGAAGTGCGACACTCGCCAATATCAAGCAGCCAATACCATTTCTTTAAAGACAATCGCTGGTTGCTTGAAATCTAAACACTTTTTCGGTCGATAATTTATCCGTGATAAAGCGAATTCAATATCACTGTCTGTTACCGTTGTTAGGTCGGTTCCTTTCTTCACATATTGCCTTAAAAGACCGTTAGCATTCTCATTGGCTCCACGCTCCCAAGAACTATAAGGGTGGGCAAAGTAAACATCAGCCTCCAACTCCTTTGCGATGGTTTCATGGCCTGCAAACTCTCTCCCGTTATCTGCCGTGATGGTATGGACATGCTCCTTGTAAGGCATGAGTAGCTCTATGGTTGCTCTAGTGACATCATCCGCTGACTTGGATGGCACTTTCTTCACCAAGTAAAATCGTGTTTTACGCTCTAAAATAGTCACCATCGCCCCCGTGCCGTGCTTGCCTAATACGGTGTCGATTTCCCAATCACCAAATCGCTCCTTACTGTCAACGATGCTTGGCCTATCATCGATAGAAACCGCATTTTTGATCGCTGGTGCTTTCTCTTTTTTACCGCGACGATACCGCTTGTGACCTTGCCTCAAGTGGCGATATAACTTGCCACCCGAGCGTTTATCCTGCGCAACAAATCGGTAGATCCACTCATAGCTGACAGCGGCACCGACTTTAGTTAATACACTGGAAATCTGCTCTGGACTCCAATCCGCTTCTAAAAGGAGGCGGATAAAATCAACACGCTCCTGAGGTATTCTGTATTTACGCGCTAATGTGCGTTTTTTGAGTGATAACACCTGAGCTTCGTTTGGGCAATAATGACTGCCCTTGCTGCCACGTTTAAGCTCCCGATATACCGTGGAGCGATGGCACTGAACGGTTTTAGCAATCTCAGAAACTGAAATCCCCCGTTCCAAAAGAGCAGAAATCTGGTATCTTCTGCCTTCGGTCAACTGCTGATAATTCATGGTAGTACTGCTTGTTTCTTTGGCGAGAAGAGCGTACCACTTTTAGCAGTTGGCTTCCTCTTCTACACCTTTCCATGAATGTCGCACTTATTATCTGAAATCGGG
>NZ_LGYY01000150.1:0-1092 GCF_001308045.1 Shewanella sp. Sh95 | reverse complement strand
CGCTTTATCACGGATAAATTATCGACCGAAAAAGTGTTTAGATTTCAAGCAACCAGCGATTGTCTTTAAAGAAATGGTATTGGCTGCTTGATATTGGCGAGTGTCGCACTTCGCAGTTGAATTCGGGCATAACCTAAGGCTTGGATTTTTCCGTCTGGTGTGTTTTCGAGGTAAACACCTTGTAATTCTGGAGAGAATCCGGGTAATAAATTGATGCCTTCTTCAAGGGCTAGGAAATAACGTTGTACTGCGCCACCCCATATTTCACCTGGCACCATACATAACACCCCTGGTGGATATGGCAGGGCGCCTTCTGCGGCAATTCGCCCTTCGATTTGTGACAGTGGCACTAATTCAACATTGCCGCGAATAAACTCGAGGTTAGCTTCCTGTGGGTCCATTACTTTTGTTGGGAAGTGAGCATGGCGGAACATTTCTTTTTGCAATTGTTTTACGTCATGGCTGACATAAAGGTTGTGCATTTCTTGGCAGAGTTGACGAATGGTATAGTCTTTATAACGTGCTTTATTGGCGTTATAGACGTTTGGCAATACTTCCGATAATGGCGCATCTTCATCGACTAATTTCTCGAAGCGAGATATTTGCGACACTAAGTGCTGCATTTTTGCCATATCTTCCGCAGGTGTCATCAAGAATAAAATCGAATTTAAGTCGCACTTCTCGGGAATAATATTATTTTCACGTAAGAAGTTAGCCAAAATAGTTGCGGGAATACCAAACTCAGTATATTTACCAGTTTCGGCAGGCTTTGTTTCCTAAATCGATTCAGCGAACAAAGCCCCTCATAATCGTCTAAATATCAAACTACACGGTAAGTTACAGGCATGCCTAGCCCTGTAAGCTTGTTCAAAGCCTTTATCATCGCGTAAGTTTCTCCCACCTGACCGTTATAATTTCGCAGGCTCAATCTACCACCAAGTAATTGCTTTACCCTGTACATGGCAGTTTCTGAGATTGACCGCCGATGATAACCATACCGTTTTTTCCACTGCTTATTTGAACCATAAAGCTGTTGCCAACTGACCGCTAAGTTACGCGGATGTCCGTGTTCCCAGAGTGCAGCACCTTCCC
>NZ_LGYY01000089.1:0-1154 GCF_001308045.1 Shewanella sp. Sh95 | reverse complement strand
AAACAGCTTGATGCTGGCCTCTAAGGCACTGATTGAATGTAAGACACTGACCTTGACTGAGTTAGGTCGAAATTTACCAACCACGGCCCGAACCAAGCACAACATCAAGCGCATTGATCGTTTGCTCGGCAACACGCATCTGCATCAAGAACGGTTAGCTGTCTACCAATGGCATGCCAGCCTCATCTGTTCTGGTAACCCTATGCCGATTGTGCTCGTCGATTGGTCAGACATCCGAGAGCATAAACGCATCATGGCTCTGCGCGCCTCAATAGCCTTCAATGGCCGCTCTATTACCCTGTATGAGAAGTCCTATCCCCTATCAGAACAATGCTCTAAGGCCTCCCACAACGGTTTTTTAGCGGACTTAGCCAAGATTTTACCTTTGCATGTTACCCCTCTCATCGTGACTGACGCGGGGTTCAAAGTGCCTTGGTACAAAGAGGTTGAGGCGCATGGTTGGTTTTGGCTAAGCCGTATTCGCGGTACAGTTCAATTTGCAGATATTGGCGCTGAAAATTGGCGTGCAGTTCGCAGTACACATGACTTGGCCAACGGTCAAGCGAAGAGCCTGGGTTGTAAGACCTTGACCAAAACTAACCCTATCAATTGCCATCTCACGCTTTATCGTAGCAAACCTAAGGGGCGTACAAATCAGCGTTCAACGAGGACTAATTGCCACCATCCATCGGCAAAAACGTACTCAACATCGGCGAAAGAGCCTTGGGTGTTAGCCAGCAATTTACCACCAGAATCTCGGAGCCCAAAGCAGCTGGTAAACCTGTACGCCAAACGTATGCAAATAGAGGAAACCTTTCGTGACCTCAAAAGCCCGGCATACGGCTTTGGCTTACGCCAAAGTCGTACCAACAGTCCAGAGCGATTCGACATCATCCTACTGATAGCGTTGATGGTTCAATGCCTGTTGTGGCTAGTTGGTTTACACGCACAGCAACAGGGCTGGGATAAGCATTTTCAGGCCAATACCATTGGGCATCGAACGGTACTCTCAACGATTCGCTTGGGATTGGAGGTACTCAGGCGGCCTGATTATCAAATCACGGAGAAAGAATTGCTGGCGGCCTGGGTATTATTCGCCAATCAGTTGCTCAAATATGGCTATGCTATGGCTGATTTATGAGGGGATCCTTCAG
>NZ_LGYY01000128.1:0-76066 GCF_001308045.1 Shewanella sp. Sh95 | reverse complement strand
CACGAGTACCAGTTGGGAGAGGCGCCACCTCAAGTCACAGGACTCACAGTGGACCAGCAGATCATTCTCGACGTGTTAGGCGAACGGTATCGGCAAATTTATTCCTAAATCAGGTGCGGAAAGTCGGATAGACAACATTGCAATAGGCCCAGGAGAAATACCAATCAAAACAATCGCAAAAAGGTAGAGTAACCAAGTTTCGGTCTGCATGTTTTGCTCCGTGTTAGATGAGAGAATTAGCGTTTGTTATCGGGTGAATAATCAGGGATGACCTTGGGATGACGTCCCTTAATGCTGCGGTAAAAGCATAAAATCTCAGCCATATCTTGCTCTATATCCGTGGGTTGCAGTGGTGCACGGATCACCACGGCTTTACGCGCAAAATCTAAGCCTACAGGGACAATAGCGACCTGCGCTTTGGTCGCGATATGGTAGAAGCCGCATTTCCAACGGGTAACAGGGCTGCGCGTTCCTTCGGGGGCGAGTGCCAGTTTGTATTCGGACTGGGTGGCAAACAGTTGCACCGCAGAATCGACTAAGTTATTGTTTTTACGCCTATCAACTGGGCTACCACCAATCGCTCGGAAGAACCAACCCCAAGGTGGAATAAATAATTGATGCTTACCAAGGAAGTGGATGCGCGTAGCCAATGCACCGCGGGCGAGTACCCCAATAATAAAGTCCCAGTTACTGGTGTGTGGTGCGACAATGACAATGTATTTGGCTTGATTGGGGAGTTCCCCTTGGATTTGCCAGCCTGAAATCTTGAGTAGCCAGCGGCATAAATGTGTAAACATAGTGTGGTGCCCAGAGTCGAAAAATGAATAATATCATTAGCTTTTTTTAATTATAAATCGACTTAGACAAGATAGTCTGGGCCGAAATACTGATAATACAGTCTAACCTGATTGTGAGGGAGCGGTACTATGTTGCGACAAGGATTGATAAGAAAACCCATTTTGCAGTCTCTCGCGGCGCTTTTGCTGCTATTTGTTGGGCAGGTAAGTGCGGTGCCAACTGATGAGATTACCCAAATGTTAAAAGGTCAGGAAGATGCGTGGAATCGCGGTGATCTTGATGCTTACATGCAGGGTTATTGGCAGAGTGAGCAGCTTAGATTTGTCTCAAACGGTAAGTTTCGTTACGGCTGGGAAGAAACGCTTGCAGCCTATAAGAAAAATTATCCCGATAAAGAGGCACTAGGCGAGCTGAAGTTCACCATCAAAGAAATCAAAATGCTCAGTAACTACGCCGCAATGGTGGTGGGTCGCTGGGATTTAAAGCGGCAAAAGGATAGCCCGACAGGCGTATTTACCTTGCTGGTGGAAAAGATTGATGACCGTTGGGTGATCACTATGGATCACAGCTCTGACTGATATACTAAAAATCGGCTAAGCAGTCGGGCTGTTGCGGTAATTGGGATGGTAGGGTGAAGTGAAAATCCTGTTGTCCCAAACGTCGTCCCTTGCCATCGTATCTCACCTCAGTGAACTGAACTTCCCCTTGGGCATTTTGTAGCAAAATGCTGGTGGAACGAGTGCCATAGTCTGGGTGGCAAATATAAATCGCCGCGAGTCGGCGTTCCCACTCTAGCCCGACGCCAGTGTCGGGTAGCTCGTTATCCTGTGGCCGAGAATCATCCTGCATCAACCGTATAAGTGACTCTAGCTCAAGCGGTCCCGATTGTTGAATAAGGGCCTCGAGCGAGCGCTGACCTTTAGCCATTTTCGGCCAAATATCATCGAGCGCGCCGTTGCTAATCGCGTGGAATCCTGTGGTTAATTTTACTGTTTCCCGTTTAAGACTGTTAAAGCAGTAGAGATGAGTCCCTTGGCCAAACACGAGATTGAAGGGTTGATAATTTTCAGCGTGTTCCACAAGCCAGTTAGGGCAGATCAGCGAGCCCGAACTTAATGCCTGAATGACAAGTTCGCCGCGGCTGCGCATCGGCTCTTGGGATTTTTGAGCCACCCTGAGGTTAGTGACTCCGGCAATTTGTCCCTGCTTATTCACCCCAAACCAAGTGCCGCCCGCCTGTAAATCTTTGCCCGCGAGCATATTCTGCTCAGGCGGCCAAAACTGTGCAGGTGCAGTGGGCCTGTGGTGAAACTCATCCCGATTCGCACAAATAATCAGTGGATACTGGGGATGAGTATTAAGGGCGACGAAAAGTATGCACATAACAGGCTAAGTTTATCCAAAGATGGAGTTAACTTAGCCTGTCTGTCGGCAAATGAACAGTGTTAGTGCTGGTGCTTATCGCTATGGGGATGGCTGTGGCCGCTAGTCTGACCGTGTGAATGAGAGTGGCCATGCCCGTGCACATGTGATGTTTCAGCTGTTTTAGCATGCGCGTGCGCATGATCATGGCTGTGTTTATGGCCGTGGGCCACAGGTTTTAACATCATTAAGCGGCGCAAGAATTTACGAGGCCCGAGGCGCAGTAAGCTGGCTGCAAATAAGGCTGATAAGATCAGCAGTGCCGTGAGGTTAATGGCTTCTGGTAGAGTGAACAACGAGAACCACATGGGCAACTTAAGGGCAGCAACGAGGGCTATGGCAATAATTGCCAGCAAAATCCCACGTTGTGACCAACCCATAAGTTTTAGCTGAGCGATATTCAACACCGGAGCGGCAATCAAAGGCAATACGATGGCCAGCGGACTCCAGCCGCTATAGGCTAAGGCGATTGACAATACGGCCGCGCCTAAATTGCAGAAGCGCATCGGTAAAAATACCAGCAATAGCACGGTAATCTGTAATATAGGGTTACTTAACGGTACCGAAGGGTGACCAATCAAGTTAACTAATACTAAGCTGAGGAGCACCCAAGGTGCGCTGCGATCAACCAAATGGGCGAAACCAAAACGCAGGGCTTGGCTTGGTAATTTAGTATGGGGATCGGTAATATCGACCCGCGCATAGGCTAAATAGGCACTCATGATCAAGACGACTACGAGTTGAAACAGCGCTAACCAAGGGCCAAGCAATAGCGCCGTCAGTACTAGGGCTTCTGGGCCTGCTAAACGTTGGAACCAACGACGGGCGAGGCTATTGTCCTGTGGTGTTAAACCAAGCTGGAATCTTAGTGCTGCTACGGCGTAACTGAGTAATAGCACTGGCGCTATGGTCATTAGCCATGTTGTTAGCTGCTCTGTACTGTGGTCGTGATGGGCATGTTCGTGGCCGCCAGAATCCATCAATAACAGCATCATTAATAAACCAATACCGAGCAAACTGCCGATACCCGCCTGATATTCATATTGGCCTTGTTTATCTGTTTCCTGTTGACCATGTGGCTGATGTAACACTACATGCAGAATCGAGCCTGTCACAAAAGCTTGTAAATAAACGGTTTTATCTATGCTCATGTGTGATAAAAGCTGTTCGCTAGCAAAATAGCCAATACTCGTGAATAGCATAATGGCGCCAAAAATAACCAGCGTCCAACGAGCTCCAAGATGAGGTTTTAGTATCCACCAAATAGCAAAACCAACAGGGAGACGATGGAGTATAACGCCCAAGGCTAACAAAATGGAGTTGCCCTCATTTTGGGCTAATACCATAGCGCTCCCATCTGTGATGGTGTGCAGCAATAAGCCACTAATGCCAAGAAAAAGGGCAAAATTATGCGTAATTTCAGAGTAGCGGTGGAACAAGCGTTCACTGGCAGTGGGTCCCCACAGGCCGAGTACTACAAAGACGATGGCCAGCAGGCCGCCATGCTCGAGAAGTTCAGGTAGAATATGGATCAGCACTAATCCGCCTAAGGAGACGAAAATAAAGCCATCAAGTCCCTTCTGCAATCCGCTGCCTGATGCAAAGTAGCGGTAAAACAGTGGCCCGATTAAGAGTGCGAGACAACTAGCAAGAAGATAGAGCATGGATTCCACGAAAATTGGCTGAAAAAACGCTGTAGTATACCAGTTGTAATTTAAATGAGCAGCGACTTACAGGCAATTTACTCAAGCGAGATGTTGTGCTGCGGCTTGTAGTAAAAATGAATCAACGACTCAATGGCTTATGGATGATAGGTAAAAAACCGCTAGAGGATCATGAAACGGCACTCATAATCCATCTTAAGGAATTTTCTAGATAATTTTTCACATCTGTAACGCGAAAAAGTTATACAATATGTGCTCATGTTGGCTTAGACGTTGATAAAGTTAAATGGATATATTTTCTGCTGCGGTAATGTTGTTTCTTATCATGGACCCCCTCGGTAATTTACCGATATTCGCGTCGATTTTACGGCATATTGATCCTAAAAAACGTCGTAGGGTTTTGATTCGTGAACTCATTTTTGCATTAGTGATCATGTTGGCCTTCTTGTATGCCGGCGAAGCCATCTTAAGTTTCTTAAATCTGCGATCTGAATCGGTCAGTATTGCCGGTGGGATTATTTTGTTTCTGATCGCGATTCGGATGATTTTCCCCCAGCCGGGTGGTGTGGTTGGCCTTGCAGCAGGGGAGGAGCCATTTATCGTGCCGATGGCGATACCATTAATGGCGGGGCCATCTATTCTTGCCGCGCTCATTTTACTAGCGCATACCGATAGCTCACGTATGGGGGATTGGACTATTGCTCTCGTATCAGCTTGGGGCGCGAGTGCGGTTATCTTAATGTTTTATAAACTCTTTACCCGTATGTTGGGTGAAAAAGGGTTAACGGCTGTTGAACGTTTGATGGGGATGGTGCTGGTAATGATATCGGTACAAATGTTCCTCGATGGAGTATCAAACTATATGAAAACTGCTGGGTAAGCGTATTGCACCAAGTTATCAAAAACCGCATTACATCGTTAATGCGGTTTTTTTATGGCAAAAAATCGCTGTTGAGGATGCTTGCTGAACCAGCGCTGACAAAAGTACAAAAACCATCACCTTCCAATCTGTATCAAGTTGTTACACTCTTGGTGTCCTGATATGTTTTCACATCCCATTGAAGTTGGCTTTCCGATGAGGGAAGACAACCAATAAACAAACTTGCCATAGAGCAAATAGGCACTAGCCTTAAAAAATAGCTTGGCTATAACAGCGCAGATTGTGACGGAAGGAAGACGGTAATGCGAAGTACAAAGAGTATCACAGCGTTTGGATTGATGTTGGCCTTGCTAAGTGGCGCCAGTATCGCTGCGCCTAATCACACACCAGCGGATGCGGGGGTCATTAACAAAGAAAGGATCCTCTATTGGCTAATTAAGCGTGGCGAAGTCTCCGAGGATGCGAGCGATAGTGTCAAGCAAGCGGCCGTTGAAGCCTATATTGCCCGCGCGAGCCTTGCACAACCTAAAGAACCTCGGGTGGTGATTGAGGCAGAGCAAGAACGCCTCCATAAAGCCAAAACCACAGCAATGATGCGCGCACCTGCGCAGCGTGCTTTAGCGGATGCAGATGTGACTAAAACGGTTAAGGTA
The DNA here is from genome assembly GCF_001308045.1 of Shewanella sp. Sh95. NCBI lineage: Bacteria > Pseudomonadati > Pseudomonadota > Gammaproteobacteria > Alteromonadales > Shewanellaceae > Shewanella > Shewanella sp. Sh95. Next base: position 70,649 of record NZ_LGYY01000128.1, on the reverse strand, counting down.
TTAACCGTACTGATTGATTTTCCAGATTTAAAATATAATAACAACGGCTTAACAGCGAGTGATACCGACATGTATTACTCGAGTTATCCTGCTTCTCACTACAAGAATTTACTCTTCTCTACGGCTGGTTTTAGTGGCCCGCAGGGGCAAACTTTAGATTCGGCCTATCAGTATTACCAAGCCGTTTCGGGCAAAACCTTCTTCTTTAGTGGTGACGTTAAAGGTTGGTATACCGCTAGCCAAAATGCTGATTATTATGGCGCTAATGATGCCGACACTGGCAACGATGTTAATGTGACTGAACTGGTTAAAGAAGCAGTATCGCTAGCAGTAGCGAATATGTCAGCTGCAGAGCTTGCAACCTATGATATTGAAGATCCATATGATTTAAATGATAACGGCAATCTAAACGAGCCCGATGGTATTATTGACCATGTGATGATTTTCCACTCGAGTATTGGGGAAGAAACAGGGGGCGGTAAATTAGGGGACAACGCTATTTGGTCGCACCGTTATTACGTGGATCAAGGTACTCAAGGTTACACTTTACCGGGCTCGAGCAAAAAACTCTTTGGTTACACTATCCAACCGATCGATGCCGCGACTGGGGTCTGTACCCATGAATTTGGGCATGATCTTGGGCTGCCCGATGAGTACGACACTACAGACAACGCTAACAAAGATGGTTCACCTGTTGGTTATTGGTCTTTAATGTCGGGAGGCAGTTGGACAGGGGCTATTCCTGGTGCGCAGCCGAGTGGTTTTAGCCCCTACGCACGTTCGTATTTACAGACAAAATATAAAGGAAAGTGGCTTAACGAGCGCGAGATTAGTTTAGACAGTATTCCTAAATCGGGTATGGAAATCACGCTTAATCAGGCGATAAACCAAGATGCCGTGAATCAAATATCGATACCGCTTCCTGCGGCACAAATTGCCTTTAAAGCACCTTATCAAGGGAGTTACCAGTACTACTCTGGTCAAGGTAACATGCTGACAAACAGTATGAGTTTTACCGCAACCTTGCCTAGCACCAGCGAAAAACTCACACTCTCTTTGCAGGCGAGTTGGGCAATTGAGACTGACTACGACTATATGCAAGTTAAGGTTAATGGTACGGCGATTGCGGGTAATTACACTAAGTCGATCAACGCCATTAACAATGCCCGACATATTATCACTGGTAAGTCATCAGACATCTCTACCGCAGTGGGCAGCGATGCTTGGGTTGCCTTGGAATATGATTTGTCAGCCTATGCAGGTAAGAGTGTCACCATTGAATTTACCTATGTGACCGATGAGGCGGCAATTGAGTCGGGGATCACTATCGACAATATCAGTATTAAACAGGGTGTAACTGAGCGGTATGCCGATAATGCTGAGGTGGCTGGTAAAGCGACGCTTGTGGGTTACAGCCGCATTACCAGCACTCGCCCTGGCGCCGCATCCCGTTACCTTATTCAATTACGTAGCCATAATGGTGTCGATGCGGGCTTAAAGAGTAAAGGGTTTGATCCTGGTGTACTGCTATGGCTAGAGAATGCCAGTTACAGCGATAACAATGTATCGGATCATCCCGGCCGTAGCTTGATAGGTGTGATTGATGCTGACCAGAATATGATTGGCACTCTTTCTACCGATGAACAAATCCGTGATGCGGCCTTTAGCATGGTAAAACAAACGGCTTACTTTGGGGACAATAACCTCGATGCGGTCAGTCTTTTTGATGATAGTTTGGATTACAGCGCACCACTACAACCTCAGTCTGGCATGCAACTGCAACAACTTGGGTTGACGATGCAAGTGGTCTCTCAGGCCAGCGATAACCGCACCGCGGTAATTCGTTTAGCCAATGCGAATGCCGATCCAGCGTTAGCTCCGTTAACTGCGGCAATAAATCTGAGCCAAAATGCCTTAACCGCCACTGTGGCCGCAGTGGTTGATGGTGGCGAGGGTGCTTACACCTATTCTTGGGATTTTGGCGTTGCCGGAGCGACGAGTAATTCATCGTCGGCGAGTTATACCTACGCGAGCGCTGGAACTTATACGCTGACCTTAACGGTAACCGATGCAAAAGGCGCAATTGCCACCGCGACGAAAACAGTGGTGATGAGCTTGCCCTTAACTGCTGGCTTTAGCGTCATTGCCAACCAGCTAACGGTGAAGTTTAGCAATACCTCGGCAGGTGGCGTTGGTAGCCTAAGTTATACATGGAACTTTGGCGATGGCACCTCAAGCACTTCGGCATCGCCTTCCCACACTTATGCTCAGACGGGTACTTACACAGTGACACTGACGGTGAAAGATACACAAAATGCCACTGCCAGCAGCAGTTCAAGTGTTACCGTATCTGAGCCAACGACGCCAGGCGAAACCCCAAGTAGTGGCGGTGGTGGCAGTCTAGGTTGGCTAAGCCTGATGTTGCTCGGTGGTTTTGCATGGCGCCGCCAGCGCCAATAAGAAGGGATTGTTCTAACGAAAAATGCCTCTGATATAGAGGCATTTTTGTTTTAGCTTAAGAGAGCTAGGGTTGTAGCCTCGCCATCGCTTGTACAGCGGCCGGAAGGAACATTTCACTGACAAACATTTCCTCTTCGTCATGGTGAAAATATCGGCGTCGGCCCCAAAGTTCATGCTCGACGTTTTGCGCTAAACTCTGTGCCAGTTGGGCAAGGCGGCTATCGGTGTCAAATTGGGCGATTTCAATGCGACCAGGAATGAAGCTATCTTGGCTAAATAATAATTCGCCGAGTGGGCGTGTACCTAGGCCTAAAAAATCGGCTTGGCGGGTCGATAACAAAGACTGAGGGATCAAGGTTCTGGCAAATACCCAAGGTACAGAATCGAGGCAGAGTAACACTTCGCGCACCCAAACGGTGTTTTGCTTAGGATATTCCCCTTCGAGCGGGGTACATTGGCCTTCACCGAGGATTTTTACTTCAAACTTATCGCAGCAGGTTTTGAGTTTTTGCGTCAGGCTTCCTGGCGCCAGTAACCATTCCTTAAGGGGAGAAGCGGGAAGATTTTTGGCATTATCGGCACAAAACCATTGAATAGATTCGCCATAGGGAAAGCTTAAGCTGGTCACATTCATTAAATACTCGTTACAATATAAGCAAACGTCGGCAGTCTACCAGATAGATTGGGAAGTTTCTTCCATTGACCATTATTGTTTTTAGGGAGCTGTAAACCGCGATGAAAAAATTATTATCAGCCTGCCTGATCTTGCTCAGTGCTGTGTTTAGCGCATATGCAGCCGACGAGAAAGCTCCACCCCCTACTGGGGATTTCGCCTATTACGGGTTTGAGCCCGAAATTGTGACTAACTATATTTCAAACCGCAAAAAGCTCGGGTTTGTAAAGATCAGTGTTGAGCTGATGGTAAAGAGTCCCGATGATTTAGTGATCGTTGAGCGCCATGATCCACTGTTGCGTGCCGCCATTATTGAGGTGCTGGGTAACCAAGCCGAAGAAAAAATTAAGTCTCTTACTGGCCGTGAGGAAATTCGCCGTGAATGCTTTGATATGGTCAATAATCTGCTGACCAAGGAAGCGGGTAAACCAATAGTAGTCAATCTACTGTTTACCTCTTATCTTTACGATTAATCCAGCCAATAGGCTAAGGGCCGATCTTTGGATTGGCCCGCTCTTGTTGAACCATCATTATGTCTAAGCCCATCGTTAAAATTGCCGCTAAGCCTGCGATGTCACCCACAGGAAAACGCAGCAAACCAAGCACGCCTAAGCCACTTGTGGCAAAATCAGCAAAACCTGCCAAACCAAATATTGCCCCCGCTAAAGCGACGAGCAAGCCAAAACAGGGCGTTGAGAGAAAGACCTTGCACCCGCGTAATTTGCATGCTCACGGCTATGACTTTTCGGCGTTGATGACGAGTTACCCTAAGCTAAAAACCTTTGTTCGGCCAACGCCATACGGCGCCTTATCTATCGATTTTGCCGACCCCATAGCAGTGAAAACCCTCAATGCGGCCCTTTTGAAACATCATTATGGGCTGGCGTTTTGGGATATTCCTAAGGGCGCGCTGTGCCCACCAATCCCCGGACGAGTTGATTATCTGCACTACTTGGCTGATCTGTTGTTCGAAGGCGCCCCCGTCCAGCGTGCTGGACAAGTTAGCGTTTTAGATATCGGCACTGGGGCGAATGGCGTTTATGCCATCCTAGGGCATCAAGTGTATGGCTGGCAGTTTGTCGCCTCGGATATCAATGCCGAGTCGCTAGCCAATGTGCAGCGGATTATCGACAATAACCCGAGTTTGCAGGGGCACTTATCCTTAAGGCAGCAGCAGGATGAAAAGTCGGTCTTTAAGGGGATCATTCAGGCATCTGACCGCTTCGAGTTAACTCTGTGCAATCCTCCCTTTCATGGCTCGTTAAAAGAAGCTAGCGAAGGCTCGCTGCGCAAGGTGCGTAATCTGCAACTTAATCGCGGTGAACAGCCTAAAGCGGCCAGCGCAACCTTAAACTTTGGTGGTCAAGCGGCGGAGTTATGGTGCCAAGGTGGAGAGAGGCAATTTTTAGCCACAATGATCCGCGAGAGCCAAGCGTTTGCCGAGCAGTGTCTGTGGTTTACCAGTTTAGTGTCAAAGCAGGAAAATCTTAAACCTTGCTATCAAGCATTGGCAAAGTTGGGTGTGGATACCGTTAAAACCATTGAGATGCAGCAGGGTAATAAGATCACCCGAGTGTTAGCCTGGAGTTTCCATTCGCAGGCTAAACGTTTGCAGTGGCGAAATCAGATCGTCAGCGGGACATAAAACAACAGGCGCCGAGTGCGCCTGCTTTTTTACTCAGCCTCAATTACTGGGCTTTTCCTGTGGATGGTCGCGGCGAAATAGCGCCCACTCTTCAATCTGTTCACCGTTTGGCAAGGTACACATACCGTGTTCCCCCTCTGCGGTTCTTTGGATTTCCGATATGCCACCGAGGGAGGCGCAATACTCTGATGCCGGGTTGGCGATTTGTGCTTTCGCTTCCGTTTTTGTTTCAGCCTGAGCGTTTGTTGCTGGCTCGGTTTTCTCGCCGCAGCCGATTAAGCTGGTGCCGATGATGATGCCGATTAACAGTGGTGAGGTTAGTTTCATGCTGTTTTCCTTGTCATTGAGTGACTTATTTTCGTCCTAAAATCCGCAAAATACGCAGAAATAGATTGATGATATCCATATACAAAGCGGCGGCGCTATCGACGGCGTTATCGACGGTTTTCGGGATTTGGTTCGCGCGGCCCCAATCGTAGCCAATATAGCCACAAAAGATCAGCACAACTATCCAATCTAAAATGCCGTGATGGGTATTAAAGATAAATATTTCAATTAGTTCGACCACTATCACCAATAGTAATGCGATGGTGAGTACCCCAGATATTTTTTGGAAAAACGCTGGAAACAGGGTGCCCAAACACATCATGGCAATCGTGACTAGGCCAGTTATTCTAATCGCTTCGGTAACTAATGCGGGATCGTACTGACTGACAACCATATTAATAATCAGGCCAAAGGGCACGACTACAAAGTTATAGCCAATAAAGCTGACGAGGGGATTAGTTGAAGATTGGAACAGATAAATCCCCAAGAAGCAGGAGGCAAAGTAACCGATAAAGAACACCCACGGATTCACGCTGGCAATCGCCTCGGGGTCGATATAGCTGACCATCATATAGTTCACGGCAAAACCCCAGACGAGGGTTAAGCCAATCACTAAGTTATAGACACCCGCGCCTATAATGGGGTCATCGGTTGTGCGGCGGTCAAATACGCTATTTTCAGTATCCATTTGATTTGTCATTCCTTAATTGTAAAAAGCGTGCTGAATATTAAAGGTTAATGTGCTACTCACCACATATCTTGCAGTGAGGGTGCTTGGGTAATTTCATCTCGCGAAATTCCATGGTCATAGCATCGATCATCAGCATTCGTCCTGCCAGTGTTTTGCCCATACCCGTGATGATTTTGATTGCTTCAACCGCCTGCAAGCAGCCGACCATACCGACGACAGGCGCAAGAATACCGGATTCGACACAGCTGAGTTGCTGCTCGCCAAAAAGTGAACTAAAGCAATGATAACAAGGCGTTTGCGCTTGATAGTCAAATACGGTGACCATGCCTTCCATGCGGATGGCGGCGGCAGAAATCAGTGGGATCTTGTGCTTAAAACAGCTTTGGTTTAACTGCTCACGCACGCTGACATTATCGGTGCAATCGACCACGATACTGTGGTTGGCGACTAAGGCATCGATCTCATGGTCATCCAATACCGCATTGATGGTATTGATTTTAACGTGAGGATTGAGCTGATTAAGGCGCTGCTTGGCCGACTCGACTTTAGGTTGGCCAATAGTGGCATCCTGATGCAGCACTTGGCGCTGTAGGTTAGAGAGCTCAACCGTATCGAAATCGACTAAGGTCATCTCGCCAATACCCGCAACGGTCAAATATTGCCCCGCCGCGCAGCCTAAACCGCCGGCGCCAATCATCAACACTTTGGCGAGTTTTAAGCGTTCTTGGCCATCGATATCCATCGCCTTGATCGAGATTTGGCGGCTGTAGCGGGTGAGTTCGCTATCGCTAAGGATGTCTACTTGTTGATTCATAAAAAGACCTTAGCAAAGCACGCTGTTAAAGGGTTCAACCATGACTTTTGTGCCCGCTGGCGAGTCACCTTGGAACTGTTCTAACAACACAAAGCAGTTAGCCAAACTCATAGAGGTCAACATACCCGACCCTTGACTGCCTGTAATGGCGACTTCCAGCTCGCCCTGTGCATTGCGGGATAAAATACCGCGCTGATACTCAACGCGGCCGGGCTGTTTACGCACTGGTGTCGTCAGGGTAGCCGATAACATCAGTGGCGCTTTTGGGGTTAAGCCCTGCATCTTGTTTAGAATTGGCCACACCAGCTTGTAGAAGGTCACCATAGAGGACACAGGATTACCCGGTAAACCACAGAATACTGCTTTGCCTATGCGTCCCATGGCGAAGGGTTTACCTGGTTTGATGGCGAGTTTCCAGAAGGTGATTTTGCCTTCTTCATCAAGGATCTGCTTAGTAAAATCTGCCTCACCGACGGATACGCCGCCCGAGGTTAAGACCATATCCGCTTGGCTTGCGGCATGGCGAAATGCATGGCGAATCGCCTCTGGATCGTCAGCGACAACCCCTAAATCCAGCCATTCCACATTGGCACGGCTGAGTAACCCTTGGATTGAATAGCGGTTGGAGTCGTAAATTTGCCCTGGCGCTAAGTCGCTGCCCACGGGGCGCAGCTCATCCCCTGTGGAGAAAAACGCGACCTTGAGTTGGCGGTAAACCCGCACCTGACTCACGCCAATGGTGGCTAATACGCCGAGCTCGGCGGCTTTAATTTCGATGCCCGCTTTCAGCACTTTGGTGCCTTGCAACAGCTCTTCACCGCGGCAACGCACATTGGCGCCCTTAGCCTTAGGGTGATTGATTTGGATTTGATTGCCCTGTGCTTGGGTCTCTTCCTGCATTTGCACTGTGTCATAACCCGCAGGCACTGGCGCGCCCGTCATAATGCGCACGCAGGAGTTAGGGGTTATTTCACCCTCAAAGCCATGGCCTGCGAAGGAGCTACCAATCAGTGTTAATGTGGTGTGCTCGGTTTGACTGTTTAAATCGGCAAAGCGAAAAGCGTAGCCATCCATTGATGAGTTATCAAAGGGGGGTAAATCGATACACGAGGCCAAATCCTCTGCTAACACGCGGCCAAGCGCGTGGGGAAGTGTAACGACTTCGGTGTCTGACACTGGGCTAACCTGCTCAAGCAGAAGGGGAATGGCTTGATCTGGATGCATTAAGCTAGGTTGCGAACAAGGATCGGCTTTCACGGACATCGGGTCTTCCTTATGGGCAAAGGGTTGGAGCAAATATGGGGGCTATTATGCCACGCTGCGCTTGCTTGGCTATGATCTGCATAGGAGTTTATGTGATTTGTTAGGTAGTTTTCCTTAAGTGTTGCCTAAGGTTTACTCTTTTTATACTTGAGTTTGCAGTACCGTTCGTGCGGTACTAAACGCGATTCTATGAACAAATGAAAATCATTTTTATCAATGAATCATTAACTTAGCTAAGTCAACAAAGGTAAATTTTGTTGCTTTTGCTGCCGCCCTTCATGACAATGTGAGCCGATGATTTAAGTGCGAATGCCCAAGAGGATTAACTATGCTGTCTGCAACCATGATCGAAAAGTTGAATGAACAAATTAATATGGAGTTTTTCTCCTCTAATTTATACCTGCAAATGAGTGCATGGTGTGAAGATCAAGGCTTTGAAGGCGCCGCAAAATTTATGCGCGAACATGCAGATGAAGAAATGGGCCATATGCGCCGTTTGTTCACCTATGTGAGTGAAACCGGTGGTTTACCTCTATTGGGCGCCATTGCAGCACCTCAGTCACAGTTCGATTCTCTGCTGGCGTTATTCGAGCTGACCTATGAGCATGAACAGTTAATTACTCGTCAGATTAACGCGTTAGCCCACACTGCATTTTCGAATCAAGATTATTCAACCTTCAATTTTCTGCAATGGTATGTGGCTGAACAGCATGAAGAAGAAAAGCTGTTTAAGTCGATTGTCGATAAGATCCGTTTAGTGGGTGAAGATGGCAAAGCGCTGTTCTTTATTGATAAAGATCTTGCCAAATTAGCCTCAAAGGGCGGCGAAAGTATTATGAATGCCCAAAGCCAACCGCAGGCTTAAGCGCAACATTTTTGCCCATAAAAAAGCAGCCTAGGCTGTTTTTTTATGGGCAAAAATCAGGATTTTCGTTAACCTATCAAGCGTTTACGCACTTTTCGCGCGGTTCTTGCCGCTGTAATAATGCCGGTAGTGTTTGGCTTAGCAGCGGCGTAATGGCTGCAAATGGCAGGGGCTTAGAGATCAAATAGCCTTGGGCGTAGTGGCAACCTAAATCACGCAGTAGATTCCATTGGGCTTCGGTTTCAATCCCTTCGGCCACGAGTTCCATTTCAAGGCTTTGTCCCATCATCACGATGGCTTTCACTAAATTGGTATTTGAGCTATTGCTCAGGGCATTTTCCACAAAGCTGCGATCGATTTTTATCACAGAGATAGGGAATTTCTTCAAATAACTCAAGGATGAATAGCCAGTACCAAAATCGTCGATATAAATCTGCGAGCCTAAATAACGGATGGATTCTAGGGTGGTTAAGCAGTGGCTAGCATCGCCCATCAGCATGCTTTCGGTGATCTCAATATGCACGTTTCTTGGGTTGATATGGTGGCGGTTAAAGCATTCTTGCAGCACTTGATCAAATCCTAAACCTCGAGCATTTACACATTGGCGGCTTGAAACATTGATAGCCACGTTAAGGTGTAAGCCAAGTTGTTGCCATTGTCTGAGGTCGTGCATCGCTTGGTTGAGCACCCATTCCCCCATAGGTTCGATAAGTCCTGTCTCTTCAGCGATGCCAATAAACTGGTCAGGAGGGATTAAGCCTAAATCCGGATCTTGCCAGCGGATCAGCGCTTCAACACTGCAGACTTTACCTGTTTTCATCTCCACAATCGGTTGATAGTGCAGCGTAAACTCATTCTGTGCCACGGCACGGCGTAGCCGCTGTTCAAGCTCCATACGGGCAAACATGGCTTGGTTCATTCCCGAGGTGAAGTATTTGAAGTTATTGCGGCCGGCGTCTTTTGCCTGATACATGGCCATTTCGGTGTTGCGGGTCAGCGAGCTGACATCTAGCCCATCTTCTGGGTAAACCCCAATCCCAAAGCTGGCGGAAATTTGAATTTCCCGTTCATTCAAGCTAAAAGGCGTCGACAGGGTTTCGATGATATGGCTTGCCATATGCTCGATCGCAAATTCATTGGTGACACGGGGAAGGATAAGCACAAATTCGTCCCCGCCGATGCGGGCGACAAAGTCGGTTTTACCAGCAATATTTTCCAGTCGCTTGGCCACATCTTGTAATAATAAGTCGCCTGTGGCGTGGCCTTGTACGTCATTAATATATTTAAATTGGTCTAAATCAATCAGCAGAATCGCCAGTTTACGGGAGTCATGTTGGGCGAGCTGGATTTCATGCTGCAGCCGCTCATTAAAGAGTTTGCGATTCGGTAATCCGGTGAGCGTATCGAAATGTGCCTGATACCACAGATCCTGTTCATATTGCTTACGTTTACTGATATCCATAAACAAACCAATATGTTGGATGATTTCACCCCGTTCATTACGCACCACTGTAATCGCAAGATACTCGGGATACACTTGGCCATCTTTGCGCTTATTCCAGATTTCGCCTTCCCATTTGCCGTTTTTTTCTAATGCTTCCCACATCGCGGTATAGAAATGGCTTGGATGGCGTTTCGAGCTTAAAATTGAAGGGCTTCGGCCTTTCACCTCTTCTAAGCTATAGCCTGTGATCTGGCTAAAGGCGGGGTTAACTAATTCGATATGGTTATCGGCATCCGTCACCATAATGCCTTCGGCCGAATAGTTAAAGACCGCCGCGGCCCGATTAAGCGCTTGATTCGCTTTCTGGCGCTCGCTCAGCATACGGTTCATCGCCCGAGACATCCGCGCAAGTTCATCTGAGCCTGACACATCAATATGAATATTCAACTCAGGGTCGGTGGCCATTCGCTGCATATCATTAGCAATTTGGGTGATTTTATCCATAAAGCTACGAATGATTTTCCGCCCTAGCCACAGGGTGATGGTGGCGGTAAATAAGGCGGAGAGCAGATAAATACCTAATAGGGTTAGCGCATGCTGTTGTTGTTCATTACTCTGGCGAGCCATGGTACGCGTGATTTCATTACTGAGCGCGTTCAGCTTATTGATTCTATCTGTGGTTAATGTCCACCAGTGTTTGCTGCTCACTGGGTGGGGAGGCATTAATAATTTATCAATGGCGCTAGTGAGATCGGTATTGTTGATGTGGGCAAGGGCGGTGATTTCAGCGAGCGATAGTTTTTGATCTTTTAATTGTAAGATCTTGGACATGCAGAATTGATACTGGTTGATACTCTCTTCGATAATCTGTACTGCAGGCGCAAGTGAAGGCAGGTTGATTGTTTCGCGGTTGAGTTCTGCGAGTTTTTGCTGAATCGTGGCTAAGGATTGATTGAACTTCTCAAGTGATATCAGGCTACCCGTTAATAAGTAATCTTGAAAACTATCGATTAACCCATCGTAACCCAGATTGGCGTTGATGCTTTGTACTAACGTGCTGATATGGATCTGTTGCTCTATTTGTTGACTGATTTTAAGTATTCGCAAGCTTTCCGGTGAGGCTTGTATCTGGCGGATGAGGGAATGTCTGTCAGATATTGAGGCATTGCTGGCATGGGAGATGGTTTGGCCATATTCATACATAATGGTATTGATGGCTTTGTAGTCATTAATGCTGAGGCTTTCTGACAACAACATACGATTGATGGCGCTGCGTTCTTTTACTGCCAACTCTTGCACCATCAGTAGATTCAGTAAATCTGCGTAGGCTCTTGATTGATTAATATCATTGGTGAGTAATTGCAGTTGTTGGATTAACTGCATTAATTCAGAATTAAATTGTTGATATAAATCGATAAATGCAGATGGGTGTTGATCGAGCGCTTCTTGGCGGCTCGATGCCAATTTATGACTTAGCAGCGTTAAACTCGTCAGTTTTTCCTGTAACTGGGTCGATGCCAGTTGGCCACTTAACGCAGTATTCAACGCAAGCAAAGCCGGACTTTTAAGCAGTGCTTCTAGTGCATCAGAGGTCAGTTGTTGCTGTTGCAATAGACGTGTTTCATCTTGAGGCGTAGTGGCTGGGAGTAATTGGGTACTTAATCCATATTCGTTATGAAGTTGATAGAGTAATTCATTGATTTTTGAAGTAGTTTGTATTGCCAAATGGTTTTGAGTGGCAAAGCGATACTCTTTCACAAGTACATACATTCGCGACAGCACAAAAATACTCATCATCAGCAAAGGTAGCAGCGAAAACAGAATCAGTTTCTGTTTCAAGCTGAGATGCTGTAGCGTGGATGGCATACAAACTTACTCCTCAATTGGCCTGATTTGAAACATAAAAAATCAAGGAATTTCCTTGATGGGGTGAAAGCGGAAGGTCAGGCACTGGGTGCGAATATTTAACATACAAGTCTGTCGCTCGCGACCCTTGGTTTATGGATATCTAATCTAGCTCACGAAATTCAGCTATTTATTATATACACTTAAGATTATATTTTTATTGATGAAATTTTCTCCTAGCAGATAAATTGTTTTGCTGTCTGTGATATCTAGCGTGATTTGATGCTTAACCAAAGTGTTTTATCGAAGTTAAATAAAAAAGGACGCGGGCCTTCGCACGCGTCCTTTAAATTGCATCCTGTTTATGGGGCCAAATTTAGCCTACATTGGCTAATAACGACTTACGGTAAACCACGATATCTTCAATCGTCAGTACAGGCATTTTATGCGCTGCACCAAAGGCGATAATCTCAGGCAGACGCGCCATAGTACCGTCGGGGTTAGTGACTTCACATAACACGCCTGCGGGCTTGAGTCCGGCCAGTTGCATTAAATCAATAGTGCCTTCGGTGTGGCCACGACGAGTTAACACGCCGCCCGGTTGAGCGCGCAGCGGATACACATGGCCTGGGCGAGCCAAATCGCTTGGCTTAGCATTGTCGGCGATGGCGGTTTTAATGGTGGTGACACGGTCAGCGGCCGAAACCCCAGTGGTTACGCCCACTTTGGCCTCGATACTCACGGTAAACGCGGTGCCATATTGGCTCGAGTTGTTTTCGACCATAGGTGGTAGCTCAAGGGCTTTGACTTTTTCATCCGGTAAACACAAACACACAATACCGCTGCATTCGCGAATAAGCATGGCCATTTGCGCATTGGTCAGTGACTCGGCGGCAAAAATTAAGTCGCCTTCGTTTTCTCTATCTTCGTCATCGACCACCAACACACCTTGGCCTTGGCGCAGGGCATTAAGACCCGCTTCAACGCGTTCGATAGCAGTACCAAAAGGAGCAAGTAAAGACTGATTCATGGTTAATATCCTTCAAAAATACGACATGGGAATATCCAGAATCAGGGCGTGCAGAAATACAGCCATTACCCTAAAGGGGATTGTGCTGTAGCAATCGACCCGCTTTAAGCGCAGGCTTAAAAACGTGATTGCAAAATATGAGGCTAACAGCAGGGATACTTAGCTCAAGTTAATGCCAATTATCCAAGTGTTGTCTTACATTCTCTTCCATCCGGACTCAGTACTGTTGCTTGCGGCAAACAGTCCATTACCGTCGGCTCTGGAATAGTAGCGCTCGATAGGCATTAACCATGGCGAGACAAGCTAGGACACCAGATCTGCTGACCCCGAATTGCGTTCGGGCGCTCGCGGGCTTTAGTGTGGGGAAATTTTATTCACCTCACTATTTACCGCCGGTGGGGAGTTTCACCCCGCCCTGAGAATTGTTGTTAGGCTTTAGCCTAAAAACGCGGTTATGTTGCGCCTAATTATTGGTGATGGCAACAACATCGCGCCTGAAATTGGGCAATGTTTGCGCAAGCGCACAATGCCTTGTGATCCTTAAGCAAGCGCAATCTTTAGGAAACTCGCAACTTGAGCTAGCTTGGGTATATCATATCCGGCACATCAACTTATTGGCTTGCCGTCGTGCCCCACGATGGTGTTTGAACGTCACAAGGACGTATACATGCGCACTCTGCTGCTTACTTTAGGTCTTGCTATGTTATTACCCGGTTGCTCCACTCCAAAAGGGCAAGTCTCTGCGCCCGTTGCGGAAAAAATCCCCCATGTGATGACCTTGCACGGCGTCACACGCACCGATGACTACTATTGGATGCGCGACGATAAACGCCAAGATCCCAAAGTATTGGCGCACCTTAAGGCTGAGAATCGTTATACCCAAGCTTACTTTAAGCCGCTTAAGTCATTGCAAGACGGGTTGTTTAACGAGCTGACTGGGCGCTTAGTGGCCGATGAGTCGAGTGTGCCGTACCAATGGCACCAGCATAGCTATTACCGCCGCTACCAAGAGGGCAGCGAATATCCGCTGATCGCCCGCAAAGGCAGTGACGGGGTTGAGCAAATGATGCTCGATGTGAATGAACGCGCCAAGGGCCATGAGTTTTATGGTTTAGGTGGCGTTAGCGTCAGCCCAGATGAAACCATGTTGGCCTTCGGTGAAGATGTGTTAAGCCGCCGCGTGTATAACATCTACTTTAAAGATATTGAATCCGGCGCCATGATCACCGATGTGCTTGAAAACACAGAGGGTCGTATCGTTTGGGGCAATGATAATCGCCATGTGTTTTATATCGCCAAAGATCTGCAAACCCTGCTGGGCTATCGCGTGTATCGCCACGAACTCGGCACGCCACAATCGAGAGATGTGTTGGTGTATGAGGAGCAAGACGATGCTTATTACATCTCTCTCGGCAAGAGTTTAGATGAGTCGCAAATCGTGCTGTTCCACGAGAGCACCACAACCAGCGAAGTGTCAGTGCTGGATGCAAACGATCCTTTAAGCCTGTTCAAACCTGTACTGGCGCGGGAAGAAGGCCATGAATACAGTGTCTCTAAGCTGGGTGACAGTTATTACATTCTCACCAATTGGCAGGCGACTAACTTCCGTTTGATGAAAGTGGCGATTAAGGATGCCGCCGATAAATCCAAATGGCAGGAAGTGGTTGCTCACAATCCCAATGCGCGGCTTGAAGATGAGCTGGTGCTGAAGGATTACCTGATTATTCAAACCCGTGAAAATGGCCTGACACGGATTAAAGTGATGCCATTCAATGGCCAAAAGCCCTTTGAGCTGAGTTTCGATGAACCCGCCTATGTGCTGGGTTTAGATGTTAACGCCCAGCAAGATAGCGATAAGTTGCGGGTTTTCTACTCCAGTCTGACCACGCCCGAGGCGATTTATGAGTACCACCTAAGCAATCCCGATAGACGCGATCTGCTTAAGCAGGAACAAGTACTCGGCGGCTTCGATGCCAGCCAATATCGCGCCGAACGTTTATTTGTCACCGCCCGCGATGGCGCTAAGGTGCCAGTGTCCTTGGTGTATCGTAAGGATAAGTTCAAGAAAGACGGCACCAACCCTCTGTACCAATATGGTTATGGTTCCTATGGTTATACTGTTGAGCCTGACTTTTCTTCATCGGTGATCAGTCTGCTCGATCGCGGTTTTGTGTATGCCATCGCCCATGTGCGCGGCAGCGAAATGTTAGGCCGCCCTTGGTACGATGCGGGCAAATTACTGAATAAAAAGAATACCTTTAATGACTTTATTGATGTCACCAGCGCCTTAACCGAACAAGGTTATGGCGATAAAAATAAAGTGGTGGCCTCGGGCGGCAGTGCTGGTGGGCTGCTAATGGGCGCGATTGCCAATATGGCGCCTGAAAAGTACTTTGCCATTGCAGCACACGTGCCCTTTGTGGATGTGGTGACGACTATGCTCGATGAGTCGATTCCGCTCACCACCAATGAGTACGATGAATGGGGTAATCCAAACGACAAGACCTATTTCGACTATATGCTCAGCTACTCGCCCTATGACAATGTTGCCGACCATGAGTATCCCCACCTATTGGTGACCACAGGTTTGCATGATTCACAGGTGCAGTATTTTGAACCCGCTAAATGGGTAGCAAAACTGCGTGAAGTGCAAAATAAATGGTACAAACCGGACGATAAGGTGTTGTTATTCCACGTTGATATGGATGCAGGACACGGTGGTAAGAGTGGTCGTTACCGCCAGTACCAAGATACAGCGCAGGAATATGCCTTCTTCTTAAGTCTGCTAGGCATGACCAAGTAGGCGCCAACGGGTGACCGATTTAGTGATTGAAGCCGCTATTTCAACTCCTTCGGCTAGCCCCCAAAAAGGGGCTAGCCAAGCGCAAGCTGTTAACCAAGCTCCGCTTTCTAGCAAGCCAGAAGCGCTAGGTGCTGAGCAAGCTGTGACTTCGGAGCAAGGCGCAACATCAGAGATTGAACAAGCATCAACGTGGTATCTGTATCTTATCCGCTGCGCCAATGGCCACTTATACACCGGCATCACCACAGATGTCGCACGCCGCTTTGACGAACATCAATCAAGCAGCCCCAAGGCAGCAAAGTACCTGCGTGGTAAAGGGCCATTAACTTTGATGTATCAAGAAGTCGTCGGCAGTCACGGGGATGCGCTAAGGCGTGAAATCGCAGTTAAAAAGTTAAGCCGCGCTCAGAAGTTGGCGTTGATTGAATCTGTCGAGCATAGCTCCCTAGAGCCGTACTCACATCCTTGATGTACTTGTAAAATGATTAAGCACTATCATTTCAGTGACACGCAGCAAGTACGTCCTTGTATGCTCGACCGTGACATCCATGTCACGGACGGTCACTTCCATGTCAGTGCTTAATCCCGTTAACCTCGGAGTATTTTTTGCCCTACCTGCCCCAATTCTGTTGTTTCACCGCAGAATTTAACCGTGGGTTTCTTGATAAATTTGTCTATGCGTCCAGATGATGTGGTATGAGATATAGTATACGGTAGTCAAATATAATTTTGACTGGAGCAAAGCAGAACCCAATTTATATTAATCACTTAAGGTAGTGGGCGAAGAATATGATACTACTTTTTATCGTTCATTCTTTTTATCTTTTCTGTTACTGCTTCTTGCCATTTAGGTTTAAGTTGTTCTAAATGAAAGGTATCTTCTTTCATTGACCATGTGGCAACAAGTTCTATAACTTCTGATTTCAAAAATTTTTTACGCTTATTAGTATCTTTAGCCTGATTCACAATATGATGAGCCATAATACCTAGCTTGCTGTGATCAAGATTAACTAAATCTTTATGTCTGTCATTAATACGTGAAAATTTAGTATTTGCAAGCTTGGACTCAATTTCGAGTCCACTTTCAGCTAGCCAATTTTCTTCTAACCAAAGTACATCTATAGTCGCTGGCTCATCCATTGAAATAGCCAAAGCAACGATGAGATCTTTTACCTCATCATCATCAAAGTTTGTAGTGGCAGATTGCCAAACTGAAAGTGTATTTCCTTTTGTTCTTGTGCAGCCTGTAATGGCGTCTGCTTCATAATTTTCATGGTTGTTTTCGAGATTATTTTGCCATTTGCTAAGGGAGAATTTTCGTAATAAATATGCCATCACAAAGTCTCTAAGTACCTGATTACATTTTGTTTATATTCTTCTAGCCACAGTATGTTTAAGGGCTTCATTTCTTTTAATAAAGCTATGTGCCCAGGTTGCTCCCAAGATTCAACTGCTCTAATAGTTGCTTCATTGACCAATCCACTGGCATGACAGTAACCAGCAAAAATCAAGGTGTCTGCACGATCCTCTAACCACTCATAACGAATTGAAGATGCAATACTTATAAATGTGAACATTGCGTGTTCACCATGTGAGTAAATATTTAACCAAGCTTTCTGAAAGCTATCCTTGAGAACTTGAGGATCTTGGTAGTATAAGTTTTCAATATATAACTGAGATTTACTTGTTTGTCCTTCTATGTATTCATCATCTAGTACAAAATCAACAATAAGCTCAGCACATTGGTTAACTTTTGCATCGCGAACTTGGCTAATACCTAATGTTGAACTTGAGGACGTAATTATTGGTTTTGAGGTACTACTTGATAGTAGCTCCATTAGATTCATTATCTGGGTGCTTCTAGAACGTAAATTTGCGTTGATGGCCATAATTTACTCTGTATATCTTTTCAGTTGTTTAGATAATGCTAAGTTATTCTCATGTAACTCTTTAAAAACCACATGAGCTTGCTCTAGGCTAAAGCGGAGTTTTGTGTTGTGTTGTACAGTGTTGCTATCTAGGTCAAAAATAACACAATCCATTGGCTCTGCTAGACTAGGCGCTTGTCCCATTATTTCGCATCTACGAATTGAACTTATACTATTTATAGTTTCACCACATTTAGGAAGTGTTCGTCTTTCTACTATACGGTTATCCCACTCAAAGGGTTGCGCTTTATGATGAGTAAAAAGTTGTCTATAAAGGCAGCTATAAGTATCCTCCTCAGCCTTGAAAATTCTGCTATTTAGTATCGACAGTCGGTTTCCTTTTTTCTCAGGGAATACTGATGCGAGAGCTTCGAAAATTCCAAGAGATTTGCCCATAAACTCATGTTGAGATCCAACTGTTCCTATAATCACAATTTCATTTCTAGGAAATTCAACGTGCAAAGACTGGTCAGGACTTACCATCATTGGGATTAGTTTTCGTTCTCCAGTGATCGCGTTTATTTCTTGCCCCATATTAGGAATCAAATTGAATTTACCAATAGAATTCATTAATGCTGTCACAATTGGTGGACTTGCTGTGACATCTTGGTTATCAGTAAAGAAGTGAGCTTGATGAATTTCTTGCACAAGATTCATAATAAGACCTAAATCAAAAGTTTATCTGTCATCGACATACAGAATTTACAGTAAAATTAGTTGAAATGTTAGGTTAGTTGCTCAAAAAATCATAAAAAGTAATGTTATCAAAGCAGTAAAGTTTATCGAGACACCCACTGTTAAATTTTCTTACAGGAATGATAGGACTGGAAAAACTCTTTCAGAATTAACAGTTTGCCCAGATGGTCCAGAAGTTCATCTCCCCTGCGAAGTTGCTGAAGGGCGTTGAAGAAAATAGCGTGACGCAGACAGGATGTCTGCGTAGCTTTCGGGGGGAAGGGATGCCCCATCGGAAGCGTTAGCTATTTTCGAATAAGCACGAAGCCAGTAATTAATGCATGTAACTTCGCTAGGGGCGTCTTGGCTGCTTGTGAAAACATTAGCAAGGAGGATAGGACGAGCAGTCCTCCTTGGTCGGGTGTGGGGTTAAGCCCCACGACTTTGACTTTTTTAAACATATCAACAAACAAAATAAAGCCTTATTTATATACTCATTGCTAAATTTTGCTCCGAAAAACAAATAGGTAAAACGTTACCAAAGGCTTACCTGAATTGAGCCTGAGAAAGTCTCAGACACAAAAAAGATGCCACTACAAGGGGTTAGTGGCATAAAGTGCATAAGAATGTCCATGGAACGGTAACGCAAAAGGGGTGGGTAGAAGACTGACATTTGGTTGGGTACTGCAACATCAGTCTCTACGCCGGGAAGTTGGTTGATATTGGTCTAACGGGCTTAGTGTTTGCTTACTGGGCCATCGATTTTATCGAAGCTCACATCCCCTGAACCTGCCGAGAGAATAGTTAAGCCCTTAGTGTTCACCACATTGATATTGCCTGAGCCATCGTTAATGGTGACTGTGCTTTGCACATTGGCGACGTTGATTTCGCCTGAGCCGTCATCGATGGTGATGCTGCCTTTAATATCATTGACTTGGATGCCGCCAGAGCCATCGACAATCGCTAGGTTGCCGTTGACTTGGCTGACTTCAATCGCGCCAGAACCATCGTCGATGCTGACATTATTGCCACCATGGATTGCCAGTTCGCCCGAGCCATCCTTGACCTTGATATCCGCGGTCATCTTGTTGATCAAAATCGCACCCGAACCATCGTCTATGTCCAGCGCTAATCCGGCGGGGACTTGTAACTTAAGGTCGATATAGGGTGAGTAATTGTTAAAGCTGCTATGGGATTCAAAGTCGGCCTTAAGCTTGGCTTTGTTGGCCTTTTTCTCAAGGGTGAGAATGACTTTGCTATCGTCATTGCTATAGATATCAGCGACTAACTTAATTTGGGTTAGGCCTTCGACACCGATGATTTCAAGGCTGCCCGCACCTGTTTCGGCAACGAGCTCCTGTAAGTCTTGAGCATCGAGGCTGAGTTCACGTTGCTGGTGGTCTAAATCCGGCATGCCAGCGGCGTTCACATTGATAATGCAGCCAGTGAGTGACACGCCAACCGTAAAGAGGGCGACAAATCCGAGGGTGAATATAAAAGGGCGTAGTGACATTTTCTTCTTCCTTGTTATCGACACTCGACGACCGACTGAGTGCTGAGCTATTAGCGATAAGCTTGATATCAGTCGAGATTGCACATCCTATGCCAATTTTAAAATGTATTAATAATCATACGGATAAGTTAAATGTGTCCGCTTGGGCGCAGGCGGACATGTCCGCTGAATAAGTGATTTTTCCCAAAGAGTGGTGAAATTACTCACTTATTCAGTTAGCGTGTGTCCAACATTCCAGCTTGATAAAAAGCGTAACCAGAAAGGATTCATATGGATTACTTAACGACCAATAAAACCGCCTGGGATGCCCGCACTCGGGTGCATTTAACCTCTGATTTTTATGATGTTGAAGGCTTTTTGAGTGGCAACACATCCTTAACGGAAATCGAGCAGAGTGAGCTTGCGGTGACGGGCAAAAGTCTACTGCATCTGCAATGTCATTTTGGTTTAGATACGCTGTCGTGGGCGCGAATGGGCGCAAAAGTGATTGGGGTTGATTTATCCGAGGTGGCGATTACTGAGGCGCGCAAGTTGGCGCAGCAGACGCAGTTGTCTGGCGAGTTTATTTGTAGTGATGTCTACAGCGTAGCGGGCAAGGTTGAGCCGCAAGATATTGTTTTTACCTCCTATGGTGCCATTGTGTGGCTACCGGATTTAACACTGTGGGCGCAGACCATTGCGGCGTGTTTAAAGCCCGGCGGACAGTTTTACATGGCCGAGTTTCATCCGGCGCAGCAGCTATTCGATGGCTATAGCTATTTTAATCGCGGAGAGCCAGATATTGAGCAGGAAGGGACTTATACTGAGAATGCCGGTGATGAGCAGCACACCTTAATGTGCTGGTCGCATAGCTTGTCTGAGGTGATCAATGCCTTATTGCAGGCGGGTTTGGAGTTAGCGTTCTTCCACGAATTTGCGTTTAGCCCCTATAACTGTTTTGCAGGGCTAGAGGCTCAAGCCGATGGCCGTTATGTACTAAAACACCAAGGGCAACAGGTACCCTTGGTATATAGCATTAGCGCGCGTAAGCCTGCTTAATCCTTGCCGTTTTTAACTGCGGGATTAACGGCTACGGTAGACTGGATACTTAAGATATTGATTATCGTAGTAAGGGCTGCGTTCATAGAACCAGCGTAAGCGTGCCTCGGGATCGGCGGCAAACTCTGGGTTTTCCAGCGCTTTGTTAAATTCCGCCTGTAGCTTTGGATCTTCCTTAAGCATCTTAGCGGCCAGCGGCTCTACTGCGTAGTCCTCAATGTATTCGGTACGGGTAAAGATAGGGTTAAAGAAGCCCCATTGCAGTAACGAGTCCGGTGATTGTGGCTCAAGCAGTAAAATCGCCAGATCGCCTAAGGGTTGATCTGTGCTGATTTTCACTGTGCCCGCGGGCAAGGTGGTGGTCAGTTTCGCCAGTGTCGAGTCGGCCTTCACTGTGAGTCGCCCCTCGAACGCCTTGGTATTAAACACCGGATTGCTCAGGCTATATTGCTGCAATTTAAGCTCAGTCGGTTTGCTTAAACGTGTCATCCTAATGCCGTGTAGATTCAAGCGGTCGATCACTTGTGTCCACTGGGCGGGAATATAGTAAGCACTCGGGCGAGTGACTTTGATATCCGGCACGCTTTCGGCCATCACTGGTAAATTCGGGTACAGTTTAGGCTCGCCTGTCCAACGCACTACCTCGGTGCCGCTAATCGGACTTTTCTCAAGAGTGTAGTCGATGCCTTTAAAATCCCAGCCTTTAGCCAGTGGCGCTGATTTCCACGTTAACGTGATCAGTGGCGAGGCGCGGTATTTATCCTCTTGAATCGCACTCTTTAACTTGGTCGCTTGGTCGCCCACGGTTTTAAGGGTTTGCTCAAGCATTACATAGGTGCCAAGTACGCGCTGCTTAAAGGGTTTTAAGCTGTGGTTCTCAATCAAAATAGTCGGCAGATGGCGGGCATCACCATAACCATTAGAGAAGCGTGGGCTCGGGTTCCACAGTGACATGCCTTTAGTGATATCGGTATTGTCGATGGCGAAAATCAATGGACCAGGGATATGACCTTGGGCGGTTAAGGCCGCTTCTACCGCTGGGCGATAGCTATTTTCGAGCCAGCGGAAACTGGCGGGACTCAAGCCTTGGGCAAGGTTGTAGCCGAAGGTGATGTCGTATTGGTAATCGATGCCGTCGGTGACATGCACATCGATATACAGATCCGGTTGCCACACATTGATTGCCCGCAGCATATTCTGCATTTCTAAGGTGTCGGCCTTGGCATAGTCACGGTTCAGGTTGAGATTATTGGCATTGGTGCGCCAGCCCATATTCACCGGGCCACGTTGGTTAACGCGATTAAATTCGCCGCTGCGTTCATGGGCATCCACACTAAACATCGGTACAAACAACAGGTTGGCTTTTTCGAGTAGCTCGCTTTTGTCACCTTTGACTATATCCCGCAGTAGCATCATGCCCGCGTCTTTACCGTCGATTTCACCGGCATGGATACCGGCTTGCACCAGAATCGTCGGCTTAGTGTTTTGCTTTAGGCGTGCCGATTCGTTAATGCCTTCACTGCTGGCGACATAAATCCAAATGTCGCGGCCTTGAGGGCTCTGACCTAGGCTGACTTTTTGCAATTTGGTGGTTTCGGCCGCCAATCGGTCGAGCCATGCGATGGTGTCGTCATAGCTTGGGCTTTCGGTGCCGTTGCTTTGCTCGAAGGGCGTCGCCCATTCGTTATCGGCGCTGAGTAACAGAGCTTCGCTGCCACCATGCCAAGTAATACTCGGCGGGAGAATGGCATCATTGACAAAGGTATTAGCGCGAGTTGGTGTCGCTGCGACTTCGGGAGCGGTTTCTGTCGCGCTCAAAGCGCTGTTGCTAGCACTGGTTTCAACCGCGTCGGTTTTAGCGGCCTCAGTGCTGGCAACTTCAGCGTTGGCAGCTCCAGAATTAGTCACTTCGGGTTGTGCGACTTCGGTATTCGCGGCAACGGCTAACTGGGCTGTGAATAATGAGCCCGCCGATAAGCAGGCAATGGCGATAACGGAAGGGGAAAACAAGCGCATGAAAACAGTCCACACATCGAATTTTTATTAGGGCGGTATCTTTTCATTAAGCCCCTACAAGTGCAAGGGCTGCCAAGGGTTTATCTTGGTCTGAGGGAGTGGTTTTTCGCTGCTATTCCCGTGGTGACGGCCTATGCGCGCTTGGTAGTTTTATGTAACACGGTTTGTCCGCGATAGGCGACTTCGATAATCTCGATATCGGCGTAGAGCGCTTCGACGGCGATGGCGAGTTGATAGATAAGCCAGCCGTATCCCGTGAGGGCAAATCCCTGTGCGACTTCATTCGCCAAAGGGGGCGAATTCGGTGCCGAGCTGGCCAAGCTAAGTTGTAATCTGTGTTGCAACTCTTGCTCTAGGGCGGTGGGCAGCGTCGGTAAAGCCGCGGTTTTACCCGCAACAAATTCACTAAGGCGTTGCAGATAAGCCGTAAGCTCGGCGGCGACTTTGTTGATTTGGTGGTAAGCCTCTTTGTCGGCCTCCTGCCAGCGGCTCAAAGGTAATAATTCGAGCAGGGTGATCAGCCGCACCTGTTTATTGATTAATTCCGCCAGCAGCACTTTATGTTTTTTTAGGGTTTGGCTTTCCCACTCGAGGGAGAAAAACAGTTTCTTCTGAGTTAATACCGCCTTCATCGCCGCTTCGAGTTCGGCGCGAAAATCTAAATCATGGTTGGCGGGGGCCTGTAAATGTTGGGTCAGCACCTTGGCCATATTATCGATGGCATTGGCGAGCTGACTACGCCAGTCCTGCTTGGCTTTAATCGGGAAGATAAACAGCGACACCAGAATTGCGATAACACAACCCAGCAGAATATTTGCCGTGCGCCATAGCGCCTCAGAGGTATCATGATTAGCATCGCCCACCACGATAATAATGGTGAATCCTGCCACCAGATAGGCATAACTGTAGCGTCCCGCCGAGATAAAACAAATCAGCGTCACCCCTAAAATTAACAGCCCCATAATTACCCAATAGCTGTCGAGTGTGGCCACTAACATCACGCCATAAGCCGAGCCTAAACAAGTGCCTACCGCCCGTTGCAGTGACTTTTCAATCGCACCACCCACCTGTGGCAGACTCATCATAATGATCACAATCGTCACCATGCTCCAAATAAAATGCGGCGGTGACCAAATGGCATTAATGGTGACGGCAATCAGCAGGGCGAGGCCGAGTTTGAGGGCGTGAATGGCGCGGAAATGGCGATATATAAAGTCGGCAAAAGGGCTTGCAGGGGCAAAGACGGACATAATGCAACACTCCTTTGGACTGATGGTAGCCAAGCCATTATCGCAGAAAGGCACTTCGCCCGTGTGGCTTGGCTGATAAAGAAATGCAAATTGCGAGGCGGCGCTGTTTGAGCTTAGTCCAAGGCACCGCCAAGATCACATTAAAGCTAGGTAATTGATATTAAATCAGTAAGATAGCATGCGGTCTGTACAAGGCTCAGTCATAAAAAAGGCTTGAATAAGCAAGCCTATTCAAGCCTTAGGATGCGCGTGCGTGCTAACTCGGTTCTTGAGTCGGTTGCTCCGCAGTGTACTTATCCATAATCACGGCACAGGCGGCGTCACCTGTGATGTTAAGCGCGGTGCGGATCATGTCAAACACTCGGTCGAGGGCGAATAACAGCGGTAAACCATCAATGGGAATACCCGCAGCCAATAGCACTGCGACCACTAAAAATGACGGACCTGGCACACCCGCTTGGCCAATGGCGCCTAAGGTGGAGGTAAAGATAATCGCAGCATAGGCGGTCATTGAGAGGTCAATGTTGTACATTTGCGCGAAAAACATCGCGACCAGACCATAATAAATCGCATTGCCGCTCATATTGATAGTGGCACCTAAGGGCAGCACAAAGGCGGTGGTTGCCTTAGAGACCTTAAGATCTTCTTCGCAGGTTTCCATATTTACTGGCAGCGTTGCCATTGATGACGCGGTAGACAGTGCCATCACCTGCGGCTTTTTCATCGCCGAAATAAATTGGCGTGCCGAGACCTTAGAAAACAGTTGCACCACTATGGGGAAGAACACAAAACCATAGAGCAGAATCGCGGCCACAAACACGGCAAACAGCTTAAATACGACTTCTAAGGCATCAAAACCAAAAGTGCCGACGGAATCGGCCATCAAACCAAACACACCGATAGGGGCAATCACCATCACGCAGTTGATCATCCACACAAAGGCGTCGACGACGGTATTTAACGCCGCCATGATGGGCTTAGCGCCATCACCTTTGACCTTCGTCAGTGCGATACCAAAGAAAATACTAAATACCAGTATTTGAAGGATATTTCCGCCGTTTAGCGATTCGAACACGTTGGTTGGGATCATGCCGATAAAGGTGTCGATCACTCCGGGGAGTGCGCCATGTTCGGCGGTCACTTCCATCAAGCCACTGCCACTGTGGGCGGTAAAGTCAACACCTGCGCCGGGTGTAAACATCTTACCCATCACTAATGCCAAAGCGACGGCAAGGCCTGAGGTGACAATAAAGAAGCCAAAAGTGCCCACACCAATCTTACCTGCCGAGGGGCTATCACCTAAGCTGGCGGCACCGCTGATGATAGAAACCAGTACCAGTGGGATCACTAGCATTTTGATTAAATGGATAAAAATGGTACCAAGCGGTGCGAAGATACTCGCACTTTCACCCATCATAAAACCCACCAGTGCGCCAATAATCATGGCGATAACCACTTGAACACCAATGTTGCCTAATAAACTCTTGCTCTTCATTCTTGCGAAACTCCCCGGTTGCCGCAGCATTTTGTGTCTTAAGACTCGTTATCTATTTACAGGTCAGCCTTTGCTTTTAGCGTAAAAAGCTAAGCCCCGACAGGTTTTTTGGGCGCCTAAGGTATCACAGTTGCTGTAACGGGTTTTGTGAAACATCATCAACCTTGGTATGAAAATAACCAAAACCTAAATAACATAACCTATAAATAAAGAATGTTTAAAAATTATCATATTAAAATGGTTTTTATTTAATTTAGACTTGTTTTTTGTCCATCGAATTGATGAATTGTGATTTAGGCTTTGATGGGCGCAGATATCCTCTCGTATTCTTGGCACCGGTTGAGTCGCGATAATTCCCATCTTTTACTTGTATGAATCTTGAGAGTGGTGAATAGCCAAATAGCCTCCATGACTATTCAACTCTTTGACTTACTCGGTTTTCCCTATGACAACACCATTTCGAGGACATTATGAATATCACTTCATTCTTTGGTAAACCTGAGTCGTTACAGTGCTGGATAAGAAAATGCATCGAACAACCGGGACTAAGTTATTGGCTGGTCTATCAAGATCTTGATCAAGGTGAATCCCTTCAACTGACAACATTGTTGTTCCCGATAGTGGCTGATACTAGGGATCTATCGGATGCCGAAATCGATGCCTTTGAGGATGGCTTAGGCCGGAGTGACTATGGTTATCTGCTAAATACGGATCAAATCGAGGATGTCATTGCTAATCTTAAGCTGCAAAAAGCTCAGCCCAGTGAACAGGAACTGCTTGAAGCTATTATCTTTTACTATGAGCGAGATGCGTTTATCGATATTTAAGTATTTGTATTTATATGTTTTTAATCAGATAAAATGCCGACGTTTTACGTCGGCATCGGCGTTTAAAGCGAGGTGGTAAGTGGTGCAGTGTTTAGTGGTTATTGAGGATCGAGTGCCCTGTTTATTATAAATTCAATGTTGCTAGCACTCGATACTCTTTTCGCCCTAAGGCATTGCTGGGAAAGTGAATGAGCTACCGATACCTAATGGCAGACCTAATGCCCAATATGCCAATAAGAAACCGCTCCAAAGCAGGAGAAAACTGATTGAAAACGGCAGCATCAGCGCCACTAGGGTGCCAATACCTGACTCCTTAACGTATTTTTGGCAAAACACCACTATCAGCGGAAAGTAAGGCATCAGCGGGGTAATGATATTGGTCGACGAGTCGCCTACGCGGTAAGCGGCTTGAGTCAAATCGGGCGATACGCCCAGCTCCATTAACATGGGCACCATAATGGCACCAATCAACGCCCATTTAGCCGACGCCGAGCCGACTAATAGATTGACGAACGCGGTGAGAAACACAATCCCCACCAAAGTCACCCCCATCGGAAGGGCCAATTCCTTTAACGCCAACGCGCCTTTAATGGCCATTAATGCGCCTAAATTGGATTGGCCAAAGGCATAAATAAACTGAGCACAGAAAAAGGCCATGACGATGTAATAACCCATACCGCTCATGGATTTACTCATGCCCTGAATAATCGCTCTGTGGTTGTTTGCCGTGCCAGCGGCATAGCCATAGACAATGCCGGGGATAAGGAAGAACACAAAAATAATCGCCACAATGGAGCGCATTAATGGTGCGGAGGCACTGGTTAAGGCGCCGTCAGTAGCGCGCCAAGCAGAGTTGTCACCATAGGCGGTGAATACTAATCCTAATGCACACAATAACATGGATAGCATCGCAAATCTGAGTCCGCGGCGCTCATGGGGTTGCAGCTCATCAAGTGTGGGGAGTGTTGCTGGATCGCCATTTACCGCAGTGTTTTTTAGGCGCGGTTCGATGATCTTATCGGTAATAAACCAGCCAACTAAGATAATTAACACGGCTGAAGCTGACGTAAAGAAAATATTATTCAGTGGGTTAATTGTTAATGTTGCGGCAGCTGGGTCGGCCGATAATCTTGCGGCCGCCTGAGTTAAGCCCGCTAACATAGGATCAAGACTCGATGGCACGCCCACTGTTGCAGAAAAACCACCGGATACGCCAGCAAAAGCGGCGGCAATACCGGCTAGGGGATGACGACCCGCAGCATAGAAGATCACCGCGCCCAGTGGGATAACGAGTACATAACCTGCGTCAACCGCGACATGGCTCAGGATACCCACTGCGATCAGTACCGGAGTGAGTAAAATCTTGGGTGTCACGGATAAAATTGAGCGCAGCCCCGCATTAATAAAGCCTGTATGTTCTGCAACACCTAAGCCAAGCATTGCAACCAGCACGACACCGAGCGGCGGAAAAGTCACAAAGGTTGATACGAGTGTTGAGGTAAAGGCGGTTAATGCACCGCCTTCGAGCATATTGACGACTTGAATCGGGTTACCCGTTCGGGGATCGATTTCATCAAAACTGACGCCCGATAACCCCCAAGAGATCAGCCAGACCAAGCCTAGAAATAGTGCAAATAATACTGCGGGGTCGGGGAGTTTATTCCCTACTGTTTCGACAGTATTGAGAAATCGCTGGAATCCTGTGGCAGGTTTATGATTTTCCATTTGGGTGCCGCTTCCTAAAAATGATGATTGTTATTGGTGATTATAAAAACGCAGCATTAATTTAAGCTTGGTTTAACTAATCGATAAGAAATAAAACACATAAAAATCTAACGCAGCGACGTTAGTGCGGGTGGGTTTTAGTTACAAAATTAACCGACAAATAAAAAGCGCGGGTTCATCACTGAATCCGCGCTTTTTTACTCAACAATGTGTTTGATTACATTATCTAAATGAATCCGCTACGCGTTTATGCCTTTGGGCCAGCGTTACGGATGGCGTCTGACACTTGATACTTCGCGAAGTTCTTAGTGAAGGCTTCGGCCAGTTTTTGGGCGTATTCGGCGTACAGTGCTTTATCGCTCCAAGTGTTCACTGGGTTGAGTAGATTGCTGTCGACACCGCTAACCGCTACAGGCACCGCGAGGTTTAAGGTATCTAAATGAACGGTTTCAACGTTTTTCAGCTCGCCGCTGACAATCGCATCGACAATGGCGCGGGTGGTTGGGATGTCGAAACGTTTACCAATACCGTGTGGGCCGCCAGTCCAGCCAGTGTTAACTAGGTATACTTGGCTACCGAATGATTCGATACGCTTCATCAGCAGCTCAGCATACACGCCCGCAGGACGTGGGAAGAACGGCGCGCCGAAGCAGGTAGAGAAGGTTGACTGAATCGCAGAGGTTGAGCCGATTTCAGTCGAACCGACTTTCGCGGTGTAACCAGAGAGGAAGTGGTAAGCCGCTTGCTCTTTGCTCAGGATAGAAACCGGTGGCAACACGCCAGACACGTCGCAGGTTAAAAACACCACTGCGTGCGGCTCGGCGCCACGGTTGTCTTCTTTACGCTGGGCGATATGCTCGAGCGGGTAAGCCGCACGGGTGTTTTCCGTCAGGCTGCTGTCTTTGTAGTTAGGTACGCGGTGTTCGTCCATTACCACGTTTTCCAGCACAGTACCGAAACGAATCGCATCCCAAATCACAGGCTCGTTCTTTTGGCTCAGGTCGATACATTTGGCGTAGCAGCCGCCTTCGATGTTGAATACGCCGCCCGGTGCCCAGCCGTGCTCATCGTCACCGATCAGGAAGCGTTTTGGATCCGCAGACAGGGTGGTTTTACCCGTACCCGACAGACCGAAGAATAGGGTGGTGTCGCCGTCTTTACCTACGTTTGCCGAGCAGTGCATTGGCAATACGCCTTGGGCTGGCAACAGGAAGTTTTGTACAGAGAACATCGACTTCTTCATTTCGCCAGCGTATTTCAGGCCCGCTAGCAACACTTTGCGCTCGGCAAAGTTTAAGATCACCGCTGCATCTGAATTGGTACCATCACGCTCAGGAACACAGACGAAGTCTGGTGCGTTGATGATTTGCCATACAGGCTTGTCTTGACGGTTAAATTCTTCTGGGATGATAAAAAGGTTGCGGGCGAACAGTTGGTGCCAAGCGTATTGAGTCGTCACGCGCACTGGCTGGTAATGTTCTGGGTCTGCACCGACTTCGAGGTCAGATACAAACAACTCTTTATCGGCGAGGAATGCTTCTACACGCGCCCATAATCCTTCAAAAGCACCGGGTTCAAATGCTTGGTTGACGGGTCCCCATTCGATATCAGCCGCTGAACTAGGTTCTTTAACAATAAAACGATCGCCAGGAGAGCGACCTGTGCGTGTACCAGTTTTGGCAACCAGCGCACCATTGGCGGTTAATTCACCTTCGCCGCGGAGCAGGGCAAATTCGACCAGTTGTGCTGTTGAGGGGTTGTAATGAACGCGGTTTAATCCATCCGCCATAGTGAGGTCTCCATTGACTTGTATTTGTAAGGTTATTTTTTATCGATCGTCTGCCGATTTTGCTTTTATTTATCGCCCGAGGCGTGCTAGGGGACAAAGTGTGCCGATTGTATCCTATCCGTAGCTAAAGTGTGAGCTGGATCATTGAGGTGGTACAAAAAAGGGCACCCAAGGTGCCCTTTTGACAGTAAGTAAAAACTTACTGCTGGGTATTTGAAGTGGTGCCATTGGCATAGATTGCTGCAACATCAATAGCATCGAATACGTATTTCGCATTGCAGTATTCACAACCCATTTCGACCTTACCGTCTTCCGCCAGAATGGCTTCGACTTCGGCTTGATCGATGGTTTTAATCGCCGCCGCGCTGCGCTCGCGTGAACAAGTGCATTTAAAGCTGACTTCGATAGGATCGAACAGACGTACTTCTTCTTGATGATACAAGCGGTGTAATACGTCCTGCGCTTCTAGGGTGAATAACTCTTCCGCCTTGATGGTCGCTGTCAGCTGACATAAATGCTCGAAGTCGGCATTATGATCTTCTTGGCTTGGTAATATTTGCAGGAACATGCCAGCAGCTTGTTTACCGTCGGCAAATAACCACATTGCTGTGGGTAATTGCTCTGACTGGTTAAAGTAGTCTTCGACACAGGCGGCTAAGGTGGGTTTATCAAGGGCGACCACGCCTTGATAGCGTTCGCCTTCGTCCGGTGTGAGGGTGATAACCATATAACCTTGGCCAAACAGATCGGCTAGGCTGGCATCGTCGGCTAACTCGCCATCCCAGCGTGCGATACCGCGTAATTGCTGCTGGTTATTGCCATTGATCACCGCCAGCGATACTGGGCCATTCCCTTGCAACTGCACGCTAATATCACCGCTAAATTTTAGGGTGGCGGTTAATAAAGAGGTCGCCGCTAGCAACTCGCCGAGCAGGGTTTGCAGCACAGGAGGATAGGCATGTGAGCCTATTACCTGCTGATAGCTATCTTGCAATTGCACCAGTTCACCACGCACATCGGCATTATCGAATAGGTAGCGGTGTAAAATATCTTGGGTCATTTTGTATCTCACTATTAGGTAACTTTTACGTAATTCTTAGCATTCTTTAAATCGGATAAGTTGGCGTCGTTGCTTTTTATCCGGTTTATGGTCTGGTGCAGGATTATTAAGAATATTCAATCGTCTTGCTTCGGCATTTAACGCGCGTTTAGCGATGCTGGCGGCGGTTTCTTCGTACAATTCCTGTGCAATTGATGCACTTTGGCGTGATTCTGATAATTTTTTTATGACGATCTCTTTATCGTCATAACCTTGTCGTATTTTAAGGACGGCACCTATCTCAGCATTCTTACTAGATTTGGTGCGCGCACCGTTGTAATGTACTTTGCCGCCGTTGATCATTTCTTTGGCTATGGCTCGGGTTTTATAAAAACGTGCGGCCCATAACCATTTATCGAGTCGAACGCAGCCACTGTCGCCTGAACTTTGTGTCATAGTGTCTCCAAGATAAAAGATCGATGAGTTCACATGCTGAGTAATAAAATGCCTAAGTCGCATTGCTATTATGTTAAAGAGTGGTGCGCTTCACACCCTTTTTAGGCGGGCAAAGTTAGCATAAATGGCCAATTTTCGCCAATTGCAATACTGTTATGGGGTTGTTGCCAAATGCGGCCTAGGTTAGCATGTGGCGAACATGATAATTTTTATAATCAGAACAGAGACCTGTATTGAGGGTCCACATAAATATGGATTTATTAGATAACGTTATCGCAAAAGCTGCAGGTATTCCGCATAAGCCGTTGAGTCAGGTTGTTTTCTGGCTTGGTTTTATTCTGAGTTTACTCTTAGCCGCGCAAATTACATGGAAACTCGTGCCTACCACCTCTTCTCCTACAGCATGGTCTCCCACTGCGGTGACCACGGCGGGTAAAGGGGCTGGGCAAATTGATCTGGCAGGATTACAGCAACTCGCACTTTTCGGCAAAGCCGACGCCAAGGCGGATAAACCTAAAGTCGAAGTGGTCGAAACCGTAACCGATGCGCCAAAGACTTCCCTTTCTATTCAGCTGACGGGGGTGGTGGCATCCACCGCTGACCAAAAAGGTCTGGCGATTATTGAATCCAGTGGTAGCCAAGAAACCTACAGTTTGGGTGATAAAATTAAGGGTACATCCGCTTCGTTAAAAGAAGTCTATGCAGACCGGATTATCATTACCAATGCGGGTCGCTATGAAACCTTGATGCTTGATGGTTTGGTTTACACCAGTCAAAGCCCAGCGAATCAACAATTACAAAAGGCCAAGAGCGGAAAAGCTGAAGTGGTTAGCCGAGTGGATCAGCGCAAGAATGCTGAAATCTCTCAAGAACTGGCCGAATCTCGCAGTGAACTCTTAGCCGATCCCAGTAAAATTACTGACTATATTGCAATTTCGCCCGTGAGACAGGGAGAAAACGTTGTTGGTTATCGCCTCAATCCTGGTAAAGATGTGAACCTATTTAAGCAAGCAGGCTTTAAACCCAATGACCTTGCTAAATCGATTAATGGATACGACCTGACCGTAATGAGTCAGGCGTTAGAAATGATGAGCCAATTGTCTGAATTAACTGAAGTTTCTGTTATGGTTGAACGGGAAGGACAGTTGGTTGAAATCATGTTTAGTTTGCCGCAATAACACGCGTTAGGGGAAAGTAAAATAATGAATAACAAACGGATTCGACGCAAACTGATTGCTGGAGTTGTGGCGGGCGCCACTATGCTGACCTCGCAATTTGTTTGGTCTGAACAATATGCGGCCAACTTTAAAGGCACTGATATTCAAGAGTTTATCAATATTGTTGGTAAAAACTTGAACAAAACCATCATTGTTGACCCGACGATTCGCGGCAAGATCAACGTTCGCAGCTATGATCTGCTCAATGATGAGCAGTATTACCAGTTCTTCCTCAACGTGCTGCAAGTATACGGTTATGCCATCGTCGAGATGGAAAATAACGTTATCAAAGTGAT
Organism: Shewanella sp. Sh95; assembly: GCF_001308045.1. Classification (NCBI taxonomy): domain Bacteria; kingdom Pseudomonadati; phylum Pseudomonadota; class Gammaproteobacteria; order Alteromonadales; family Shewanellaceae; genus Shewanella; species Shewanella sp. Sh95. The sequence continues at coordinate 37,525 of NZ_LGYY01000128.1, read as the reverse complement.
CAAAGACAAAGATGCGAAAACCGCGGCGATTCGTGTTGCTAATGACAACGATCCTGGCCTAGGCGATGAAATGGTTACCCGCATCGTGGCGTTGTATAACACCGAAGCCAAGCAATTAGCACCATTATTACGTCAGTTAAACGATAACGCTGGTGGTGGTAACGTAGTGAACTACGATCCATCAAACGTGCTGATGCTCTCTGGCCGCGCTGCGGTGGTTAATAAGTTAGTTGAAATCATTCGCCGTGTAGATAAACAGGGTGATACCTCTGTTCAAGTCGTGCCACTTGAATATGCTTCTGCTGGCGAAATGGTGCGAATTATCGATACCCTGTACCGCGCGACAGCTAACCAAGCGCAGCTTCCCGGACAAGCACCCAAAGTGGTGGCCGACGAGCGGATTAACGCCGTAGTGGTTAGTGGTGATGAAAAGAGTCGTCAACGGGTGGTGGAGCTGATCCACCGTCTCGATGCCGAGCAAGCCAGCACGGGCAATACGAAAGTACGTTATTTACGGTATGCCAAGGCCGAAGACTTAGTTGAAGTGCTAACTGGTTTTGCCCAAAAGTTGGAAGGTGAAAAAGATCCTAGCGCTCAGGCAGCGGGTGGTGGCAAACGTCGTAATGAAATCAATATTATGGCCCACACTGATACTAACGCATTAGTGATCAGCGCTGAGCCAGATCAAATGCGCACTATTGAAAGCGTGATCAACCAACTCGATATTCGCCGCGCCCAAGTATTAGTCGAAGCCATTATCGTGGAAGTTGCCGAAGGCGATAACGTCGGCTTTGGGGTGCAATGGGCCGCGAAAGCGGATGGTGGCACTCAGTTCAATAACTTAGGCCCAACCATAGGTGAGATTGGCGCGGGTGTATGGCAGGCGCAGGATAAAGAAGGAACCTATATTACCAATCCAAACACAGGTGACGTGATTGGTAAAAACCCAGATACAAAGGGCGATGTTACCTTACTTGCTCAAGCCTTAGGTAAAGTGAATGGCATGGCATGGGGCGTTGCCATGGGTGACTTTGGTGCCCTAGTACAAGCCGTATCGAGTGACACTAACTCAAACGTACTGGCAACACCTTCTATTACTACCTTAGATAACCAAGAAGCATCTTTCATCGTCGGTGATGAAGTGCCTATTCTGACTGGTTCTACCGCCAGCTCAAACAACAGCAACCCATTCCAAACCGTTGAACGTAAAGAGGTTGGGGTGAAGTTAAAAGTGGTGCCTCAGATCAACGAAGGTAACGCGGTTAAGCTTGCGATTGAGCAAGAAGTCTCCGGCGTAAACGGTAACACGGGTGTGGATATTTCCTTCGCGACTCGCCGTTTAACCACTACTGTTATGGCTGATTCAGGCCAAATCGTGGTACTCGGTGGTTTGATTAACGAAGAAGTGCAAGAAAGCGTGCAGAAAGTGCCATTCCTCGGCGATATTCCAGTACTTGGCCATCTATTCAAATCTTCTTCCAGTAAGAAGACCAAGAAGAACCTGATGATCTTTATCAAACCCACCATTATCCGTGATGGTGTGACGATGGAAGGTATCGCAGGTCGTAAATACAACTATTTCAGAGCATTGCAGCTTGAACAGCAAGAGCGTGGTGTCAATCTAATGCCTGAGACTAAAGTGCCGGTATTAGATGAGTGGAACCAGTCTGAGTATGTGCCGCCAGAAGTGAACGATATTTTAGATCGTTATAAAGAAGGCAAAGGGCTAGAGACTCAGATGCGTAAAACTGACCCGACTCTCAAGTCGCTGGATGAAAACAAAAACAAAGATAAAACACAATGAGTGAAATACAAGTATCCCAAGTCGAGGATTTAAGCTTAGTTTCCAATGAACTAGGTATTGAAGCCGAAGGTGATGAGGTATTTCGCTCCAGCAGCAAAGAGCGTTTACCCTTTGCCTTTGCCCACCGCCATGAGGTGATTTTAGCCTATGGCGATGATGGCGCCTTGAACCTGTTTTATACCGCCAAAACCCCGTTAGCGGCGATGCTTGAAGCGCGTCGCTACTCGGGCGTGGATTTACCTTTGGTACAGCTCGAGCCGAGTAAGTTTGAGGTCAAACTGACTCAGGCCTATCAAGCCAATTCCTCCGAAGCGCAGCAGCTGATGGAAGACATTGGCAATGAAATGGATTTATTTACTCTTGCAGAAGAGTTGCCACAAACCGAAGATTTGCTCGAAGGCGATGATGATGCGCCGATCATTAAGCTCATTAACGCCCTGTTATCAGAAGCGATTAAAGAAGAAGCCTCGGATATCCATATCGAAACCTACGAGAAGCAGCTAGTCGTGCGTTTCCGTATCGACGGCGTGCTCAAAGAAGTGCTCAAGCCAAACCGTAAACTGTCATCTTTATTGGTGTCGCGGATTAAGGTGATGGCGCGCCTCGATATCGCCGAGAAACGTGTACCACAAGATGGCCGTATTTCGCTGCGGATTGCGGGCCGCGCGGTGGACGTGCGGGTATCGACCATGCCATCGAGCCACGGTGAGCGTGTGGTGCTGCGTTTGCTGGATAAGAATGCCGGTAATCTGGATTTAAAACAGCTGGGTATGACGGACAGCATCCGAGCCAAATTCGATGAGCTTATTCGTCGTCCCCACGGCATTATCTTGGTAACGGGTCCTACGGGTTCGGGTAAGAGTACCACGCTGTATGCTGGACTTACTGAGATTAACTCTAAAGATACCAATATCTTAACCGTTGAAGACCCCATCGAATACGAATTAGAAGGCATAGGCCAAACTCAAGTTAACACTAAGGCGGACATGACCTTTGCCCGTGGTCTACGGGCGATTCTGCGTCAAGACCCCGATGTAGTGATGATCGGGGAAATCCGTGACCTTGAAACCGCCCAAATTGCGGTGCAGGCATCCTTGACGGGTCACTTAGTGATTTCGACTCTCCACACCAACACCGCTTCGGGCGCGATTACCCGTTTACAGGATATGGGTGTTGAGCCTTTCTTAGTCTCATCAAGTTTGCTTGGGGTATTGGCTCAGCGCTTGATCCGTACCCTCTGTCCAAAATGTAAGACAGAGCATGTGCCCGATGAGCGTGAACGTGAACTGCTGGGTATTACTGCCGATGATCCACGCCATATTTATCGTGCCAACGGCTGTAAGGCCTGTGGTAACAGTGGCTACCGTGGTCGTACTGGCATTCACGAACTATTGCTGGTCGATGATAATGTGCGCGAGCTTATTCACGGTGGACGTGGCGAACTGGCGATTGAGAAATATATCCGCCAGTCGGTACCAAGCATTCGCCACGATGGCATGAGCAAGGTGCTCTCAGGTATCACCACTCTGGAAGAAGTCCTAAGGGTGACCCGCGAGGAGTAAGCTATGCCTGCATTTGAATATAAGGCGCTGGACGCCAAGGGGAAGCAGCTTAAGGGCGTGATCGAAGCGGATACCGCCAGACACGCACGTAGCCAATTGCGCGATCAACGCTTGATGCCGCTGGATATTCTGCCGGTCACTGAAAAAGAAGCCAAGGCGAAAGGTGCGGGATTTTCGCCCTTTAAGCGCGGGATTTCAGTGGCGGAATTAGCGCTGATCACCCGTCAAATCGCGACACTGGTGGCGGCGGGCTTACCGATCGAGGAATGTCTTAAGGCGGTAGGCCAGCAATGTGAGAAGGCGCGACTTGCCAGTATGATCATGGCGGTGCGCTCCCGGGTCGTTGAGGGTTATAGTCTGGCCGATTCCTTGGCTGAATTTCCGCATATTTTCGATGACTTATACCGCGCTATGGTGGCCTCGGGGGAAAAATCCGGCCACTTGGAAGTGGTGCTAAATCGCTTAGCCGATTACACCGAACGTCGCCAGCAGCTTAAATCTAAACTGCAACAGGCGATGATTTATCCCATCATGCTGACGATTGTCGCTATTGGGGTGGTATCAGTGTTACTTGCGGCTGTGGTACCAAAGGTCGTTGGCCAGTTTGAGCATATGGGCGCCGAGTTACCGGCGACGACCCGTTTCTTAATTGCCGCCTCGGATTTTGTCCAACACTATGGTCTGTTTGTTGTTTTAGCGATTGGTATTCTGTTGGTAGTGTTCGAGCGTCTACTCAAATCACCGATTTTCAAGATGAAATACCATACGTTTTTGCTGAAAATGCCAGTGATTGGCCGAGTGAGTAAAGGGCTCAATACTGCGCGTTTTGCGCGTACCTTGAGTATTTTATCCGCCAGTTCGGTGCCTTTGTTGGACGGGATGCGCATTGCCAGCGAGGTATTGCAAAATATGCGGGTACGGGCGGCGGTGGATGATGCAACGGCGCGCGTACGGGAAGGAACTAGCCTCAGTACCGCGTTGACTAACACTAAGCTATTCCCGGCGATGATGTTATATATGATCGCCTCGGGGGAGAAGAGTGGTCAGCTCGAAGACATGCTTGAGCGTGCTGCGGATAACCAAGATCGCGAGTTTGAGAGTAATGTGACGCTCGCCCTCGGCGTATTCGAACCCATGTTAGTGGTGAGTATGGCGGGGGTTGTACTCTTTATCGTAATGGCCATTCTGCAACCGATATTGGCGCTGAACAATTTGATTAGTGGCTAGTTTTTGACATTATGGAATATTGCCTTTCAGTCATACGGCTGAGAATGGCACAGGTTTTTTAGGAGATGTAATCGATGCAAATGAATAAAAAGCACAAGGGTTTTACCTTACTTGAAGTGATGGTGGTAATCGTTATCCTCGGTATTTTGGCGTCTATGGTGGTGCCAAATCTGATGGGCAACAAAGATAAAGCCGACCAACAAAAAGCGGTATCTGACATAGTCGCGCTCGAAAACGCTTTAGATATGTACAAGTTAGATAACGGTGTTTATCCAACGACTGAGCAAGGTTTAGAAGCCTTGGTGCAAAAACCAACGATTTCACCTGAGCCTCGTAACTACCGCGAAGAAGGTTATGTAAAGCGTTTACCACAGGACCCATGGCGTAATAACTACTTACTGTTAAGCCCTGGCGAAAACAGCAAGTTAGATATCTTTAGTGCAGGCCCAGACGGTCAACCAGGTACCGAAGATGATATCGGTAACTGGAACTTACAGAATTTCCAATAAGATGTTAACGCTGCGCCACGCCGGCTTCACCTTGATGGAGGTGATGCTGGTGATTTTGCTAATGGGACTCACCGCCGCGGCGGTGACCATGTCTATTGGCAATTCGGGGCCACAACAGGCGCTGGAAAAAACCGCGCAGCAATTTATCGCCGCTACAGAGTTAGTGCTGGATGAAACCGTATTAAGCGGCCAATTTATCGGTATCGTGGTGGAAAAAACCAGTTATCAGTTTGTTTTTTATAAAGATGGTAAATGGAGTCCATTGGAAAAGGACAGAATTCTGTCTGAAAAACAAATGGAACCTGGTGTGGTGATTAATTTGGTGCTCGATGGTTTACCGCTCGCACAAGAGGACGAACAAGATGACTCTTGGTTTAAAGAACCTTTAATCGAGCCCTCTGCGGAAGATAAGAAAAAGCACCCTGAACCACAGATTTTGCTATTTCCCAGCGGCGAAATGAGCGCCTTTGAGTTGAGTTTTATTACCAAGACAGATAAAGGCCCCCTCGACGTATTGGTGGTGGGCGATGCCCTTGGCCGTTTAACCCTAGGGCGCCCCGATGAAATACGCTAAGGGCATGACGTTACTCGAAGTGATCGTCGCCTTGGCGGTGTTTGCGATTGCCGCCGTTTCAATCACCAAAAGCTTGGGTGAGCAAATGGCGAATATGCCGATTTTGGAGTCGCGCACCCTTGCTCAGTGGGTAGCCGACAATCAAATGGTCGATGCCAGACTCGAGCCTCAATTTCCGGAAATCGGTAAAAAAGAGGGCCAAGTAGAACTGGCGGGTAAGGATTGGTACTGGCGAAAAGAAGTGGTGAAAACCACCGATGATAATTTTCGCATGATCCGTATTAGTGTCAGTGAAGATGAGCGTTATCAGCGTATTGCAGCACAAGTGAGCAGTTATGTCCTTAAAACAAACTAATGCTCATCGGGGGTTTACCCTGCTGGAAATGCTGATCGCGATTGCGATTTTTGCCATGTTGGGCTTAGCGGCCAATGCGGTACTCAGCACAGTTCTGACCAATGATGAAGTGACAAAGAATTTCTCAACCCGTTTAAAAGCGTTGCAACAGGGCTTTGGAGCGATTGAGCGCGACTTGGGACAGATGGTTGCTCGCACACCCAGACTCCTCGAAGGTGGCCGCGGAACAACGGTATTTCAGACGGGGAATGACCTTTTAGATTCGGAATCCGAGGCTTTAGTCTTTTACCGCTTGGGCTGGCTCAATCCAGATGGCTTATTGCCCCGTGGCAGTTTGCAGTCAGTCGCCTATGTCGTACGAGAAGGAAAATTAGAACGCTGGTATTTTCCTTACCCTGAGCCGGAATTTGGCGCCGAGCCAATCAAGACGGTGATTATCGATAAGGTGCTCTCGGTCGAGTATTCCTTCTTTATGGAGGATAAGTGGGAGCGCAAGGTTGAGGCGACTAAGTTACCCAAAGCCATTGCAATCGAAATTGAGATTGAAGGTCTAGGTAAGATTCAGCGTAAGTTTATGCTGCCTCTGGGCGCGGCGGCGCCAGAAAAGTCTAGTGATGAAGACAACAAAGACGAAAACACCGAAGACAATAAAGAAGACAACGGTGACAAAGATAATAACGGCGATGGTTCCGGTAACGGGGAAGAAGATCCCGGCACCGGTGAGCCAGAAAATGAGGATGGCGCATGATAAGGCGAACTCCTACTAAACAGCGTGGTGTCGCGCTGATCGTCGTATTACTGATCGTGGCCATGGTGGTGATTATTGCCACCAATATTACCAGTCGTAATCAGTTGTCGATGCGCCGCACCTTAAACTTAGCTCAGTACGATCAGGCCTATTGGTATGCTATTTCCGCCGAAGAGCTGGCGAAGAAGATCCTCAAGCAGGACTTAGACGATTCAGAGGGGCGTGTCCATAAGCAACAATATTGGGCCATGAGCGATGTGGTATTTCCGGCAGAATATGGCGAGATTGCAGGCAAGATCACCGATATGCGTTCGTGTTTTAACTTAAATGCCTTGTCCGTCACCACAAAAGATGTGGAAAACGGTCAACCTAAATTGCCCTTGGCGGCTAAGCAATACAAGGCGTTATTAGTGAGTTTAGGTATGGATGATTTTACCGCTGATCATCTCACTCAAACCCTAAAGGATTATATCGACGAAGACACGATCACCAGCCCCTATGGCGCTGAAGATGCCGAGTATGAAGCTCGCCATGTGCCATACCGTGCCGCCAACACTCTGATGAATCATCGGAGTGAGCTGCGGGCAGTGATGGGATACACACAGGATATTTATTTGAAATTATTGCCCTATATTTGTGTCATCCCGGGGAATGACAGGCAATTGTTGAATGTGAATACCATTGATGTCGAACAAGCAGCGCTGCTGGCGGCCATGCTCGATAATCAGATTTCCGTCGGTGAGGCGGAGAGCATTATTAACCAGCGCCCTGGCGATGGTTTTGCCAAGATTGATGATTTTTACGAATCCTCCTCAATGGGGTCGATTAAATGGGAAGATGCGATGAAGTCGACTTTTGTGATCGACAGTCAATATTTCCTCCTTGCCTCGGGCGCAAAGGTCGACAACGCCATTTTTAGGATGGAGAGTGTGCTCAAAAAGGGCAGCGGTAACAAAATGGATGTGCTCACCCGTCAGTTTGGTGGACAAAAATAATAGCAAACAAGCTCAATCCCTTAAGGTTGAAGCTGGTGGAGAAAAACTGTGAGTGAACGGCTATTTATTCGCTTAGGCAGAACCGCAGAGCAGGCATGCTCTTGGCTGGTTTGGTCCGAACAAGAACAAGAAATTATCGCCTCAGGCGAACTGGCCAACGCCCAAGGTTTATCAACCTTAACTGAGCGCGCGGGCAATCGCCCCATTGATGTGTTGGTGCCAGCTTCCGCCATGACGCTCACCAGCGTGAATCTGCCCGAAAAAGGCCAACGCCAAGCCTTAAAGGCCCTGCCTTTTATGTTGGAAGAATCCATCGCCGAGGATGTGGATGCGATGCACTTTACCGTTGGTCCACGCAATGGCGATGCCCTCAGCGTGGTCGCCGTTGCCCATGAGCAAATGCAAACTTGGCTCAGCTGTTTGGCCGAAGCGGGCTTAAAAGTGAAGCGTATTGTGCCTGATTGCTTGGCCTTGCCATTGCAGGAATGCCAATGGGCGGCCATGCGTTTCGGTAACGAGTTATTGTTGCGTACAGGATTAGGAACGGGCCATAGCCTGCCTTTATCTTGGTTGCCAGTGGCAATGAAGCAACTGACGGCTCAGACAGACGAGGTGTCGGTAGCCAGTTACACCGAGATGGAGTTGGACGGTGTCGAGCTTAAGCCACAGCCACTCGACTTACCTATGTTGGTGCTGGCGCGCGGCATTTTACATGCGCCGATTAACTTACTGACGGGTGTCTATACGCCTAAGCGCGAATACAGTAAGCATCTGTTGCAATGGAAAAATGCGGCAATTGTACTAGCCATTGCTATTGTGTTGTCTTTGGTAAATAAAGGCTTAACCATTCATCAGGTAAATGGCCAAATCGCCGATTTGAAGGCGCAAAGTGAAGCCATTTATCAACAAGTGATACCAGGCAATTCACGCATCGTGAATTTACGCTCGCAGATGGAGAGCCAACTGCGCGCACTCCAAGGCCAAGGCAGTGGTGCAGAGTTTTTTGCCATGCTGGCGGGGTTACAAGACGCCTTTAAACAAGTACCTGAGCTAAAACCCAATAGCTTGCGATTTGAAAGTGCCCGTAATGAAATCCGCATGCAAGTCACTGCTAAAAATTACGCACAAATTGAGAAGTTTAAAGAGATTGTCGGCCGTCGTTTCCAAATGGATGGTGGCACGATGAATAGCGGTGAAGATCAGGTCACCAGCACCTTAACCTTGAGGAGCAAATAAGATGGATAATTTGCGGACTTGGTGGCAAGGGCTTGCGTCGCGCGAGCAGCAGATCGTAGGTTTTGGCGCCGTATTTTTAGTGATCGGTCTATTTTACTGGGGGATTTGGACGCCAATCGCCAATGCTGAGGCCAATGCACTGCGCAACTTAACGGCACAGCAGCAAACCTTGACCTATGTAAAGCAGACGGCGAATAAAATCGCTGGCTTAAAACAAAGCGGCGCTAAGCCGACGATGAGCGGCAGTTTAAGTTCAGTCGTCAACCAAACAGCGGGCAGTTATGGCTTAGTGATCACTCGTATGCAGCCCCAGGGCGATAAAATCCAAGTGTGGATGGATGATGTGCCATTCGACGCGTTACTCAGTTATTTGAATGATTTAGTGCAGCAAAAGGGCTTATCCCTTGAGAGTGTTGATTTGGCGGAGGCTGACGCGCCTGGCTATGTCAAAGTAAGACGGATCCAACTAGCGCAATAGGTTAAGGTGTAGCTGTGAGTCTGATAAAAAAGATTATTATTGGTGTACTAATTTATATCGTGTTTTTAGTGGCGTTGTTTCCTGCCGGTGTGGCCGTGCGCCTCGCACCACTCCCAGCGAATGTGGGAATTTCTGGAGTGAGTGGCAGTATTTGGGCGGGTAGCATTGAAACTTTGAATATTCAGCAGCGCCAATTGGAGCAAGTGCGTTGGGAACTCAGCCCTTGGTCTTTGTTTTTAGGCAAAGTGAAGCTGGATTTTCAAGTGGGTAGCCGTGCAACCCCTGTGAGTGCCAAAGGTGTCGTCACTTGGACTATGGGCGGTATCAGCGCTCAAGGATTGCGCTTTGAAGCGCCCGATAGCTTCTTAATTGGTAATACTAAGCTGCCCTTTAGAACCGAAATTAATGGTGAAGTCAGCCTGCTGGTGGAAACCCTAGAACAAGGTAAACCTTGGTGCGAACAATTATCGGGTAAATTATTCTTAAACCAAACCAATGTGAAGAATCAATTCGGCGATTATCCACTGGGTAATATCGAGTTGGGCCTTAGCTGTGTTGAGGGTAAAGCTCAGCTCGCTACCGACGAAAGCAAAAACCAGTTGGGAATTATCGGTACCTTACAGTTAGACGAGGGGAATATGGTCAAGGTTGCCGCTAAGATCAAAGAGACCAACGAACAGCCGGAAGATATGCGTAAATCTCTTAATATCCTCGGCAAGCGTGGAGATGACGGTTACTTCCCTATTGTTTATCAGGGGCGTATTCCTGGGCTTTAATCTAGCCAGTAATGTAACCTAATGCATGATTTGATAAAGGCACCTTGGGTGCCTTTTCTATTTCGAGGGGTTAACTCGCGAGATCGTTAAGCAATAAACGATAGTCGCTAATGGCCGGAAAATCATTGAAGGTTTTGGCAGGTTTCTGGCTATCGGGATTGCTGATCCCGAGCTGATGCCCCACGCCCGCTAAGCGCGCTGCATTTAAAATGGGTTCACTATCATCGATAAACAGGCAGCGCTCTGGCACGAGGGCGAATTTTTCGAATAGCGTTTGCCAAAATTGTGGGTGTTCCTTGGGATAACCCGTTTCATGGCTTGAGATCATCGCATCTAAACCTCTCCCCAGTTCAGTGTGCTCCAGCTTAAGAGCAAGACTCTTAGGGTGGGCATTGGTGACTAAGATGCGTTTTTTGCCCGCGGCGGCGAGGGCATCGAGAAAAGGCATACTGTCTTGGCGCAGTTGAATACGGTCAACTAAGTCGCGGTGAAGCCCCATAATGTCGAGCTGCAGCTCGGACTGCCAATAATCGAGGCAATACCAATCTAACGTGCCTGCGACTCTGCCGTAGGCTTCTTCCACCAGTTGTTGTGCCTGGCTCTGGCTTAATCCCCGCTGCTTGCTCAGCTCCTGTGGCACCAGACTCAACCAAAAATGGTTATCAAAGTGCAAATCGAGCAGGGTGCCATCCATATCGAGCAGTACAGTATCAATCTTCTTCCAGTCAAACATGGGATATCCTGTGTGGTTAGGTCGGCTTGTAGATCAGCTTATCTTGTCAGCATGACACTTTGTGCTAGGCTTGATTAATTCGTTTTTGTCTAAAAATGAGACACTTGGATATGGATATCTGCTCATTCGCCTTACTTACCCAAGCTCCAAATATCACTAGTTTACAGCAAGAACTCACGACTTTGTTGCTGCATGAGTGGTTGCCACACATTAACCAACGTGATTATCACGCGGGCTCTCAGGGCGGTTGGGATGTGTTGGCTCTACGCTGCGCCGAGGAATATCGAGTCGCGCATCCCATTTTACAAGCCTTTTCCATTAGTGCCGCGACAGATTGGGATAATTTGCCTTCACTGGAATCGAGCCCCGCGCTGCTGCAGTTTATTCAATCCCTTGCTTGCCCAGTTAAATCGGTGCGCTTAATGCGTTTACACGCTGGTGCTGAAATCAAGCCCCATAGGGATCAAGGATTATCACTTGAACAGGGTGAGGCTAGATTACATTTGCCCCTACAAACCCATGATCAGCTTTATTTTTATGTGGATGAGAAACGTGTACCTATGCGGGCCGGAGAGCTTTGGTATATCAATGCTGACCAAACCCATTGGGTCGCGAATAAAGGCGTGGATGCCAGAATTAATTTGGTGATCGATTGTGAAGTCAACTCGTGGTTAAAGGAGCTTATCCATGATGCCAAGATCAAAGCCTAATGCAGGGCAGCTCGAGGCGTATCTAAGATTAAAGCTGTTTGCTCAGGCGCTGTTGCAATCCCATTCAGCGGGGGAGGCAAAGCGGCTTATCGATCCAATGTTGGCGCAGTTATGCCAATTGACTGGGTTGGAACTGCACCCGGCGTTGTTTCTCGATACAGAGGCGAGTATTACGGCTTTTGGCAAGGCGGTATCACCGACAACTGCGGCGCAATGTGCAGAAGATCCCGAACGTAGCAGAGTGTTTATTCAGGGAATTTATCAAGCGATACAGGACAAACTTAAAGCTAACTCGAACCATCCTGTGCACATACTCTATGCTGGAACCGGGCCTTTTGCTTGGTTAATCTTAGCCTTATTACCGCTATTTACGGCGAAGCAAGTGCGAGTAACCTTACTCGACATTCATCGAGCGTCATTGGAGAGTGTTGAAAAGCTGCTGGCATATTTCGATGTAGCGGATCGTGTCGATGCGCTTATTTGTGCTGACGCTACGCTTTGGCGGCCAGCATCAACACAAATCTTTGATCTGATAATTTCTGAAACCATGAAACACCTACTGCAACAGGAACCGCAGGTACAGATTTTTAGCCATCTACAACGTTTTTTATCTGAGGATGGATGTTTGATCCCTGAGTCGATTGAGTTGGATGCGTGGCTCGAGCTAAAAGAGCGGCTACCCATTTATTTGGGCCCTTTATTCTGTCTCGATTTAGCCCAGGCCCGCTTGCTCGCTCAAGGTGACAGAAGTGGGCTAGTGGGGAGCTTATTGTTACCCGATTATGAACCCCAACCCATAAGCCTAAAACTGACGACAAAAATCAGGGTTTATGGCGAACATCAATTACTTGAAAACCAATCACAATTAACCCTCTCCCAATATAAAAAATCCCTGTGGCTTAAACCTCTTAGCAGAGTGGACTTCCGTTACGAGCTGGGAGCATATCCCGATTTTATCTTCCAATATCAGCAGCAGAAATTGGCGCTTGTTGGCAGTGAGGATTTGAGTTGTTTGGGCATTTATCACTTGCAGCGACTATGGCAAAAAATTGAGCTGCAAAAGCGTGGACAAACCAATGAGGTGGCAGAGGGAGAATGGAGCCTAGATAAAGCGCTGCTGGATCTGTGCGGTATTGGATTAGAGCCTGGGATGAAGGCGCTCTATCAATGTGATAAAAAAACTGATTTTATCGCCTTCGTTCAAAGACAAACTAAACTGACCACCGCGGATATTGTCGGTATTAATCAGCAATTGCGTGCCTTATCCCAAGCTGAGCTAGAAAGCGGCAATACCGAGTTAGCTTATGGTAACGCTTTACCCCAAGTGCTTACCGATGCCCAACTCGCCTTTTGGCAACGGGAAGGTTATTTAGTCATCCCGCAAGTGTTGTCAAAAGCCCAATGCGCGGCCAGTCGAGCCGTGATTTGGCAACAGCTTGGTGCGAATGAAAATGATCCATCAACTTGGTATCAGTCCCATGAGTTAATGCAGAAAATCATGCTGCAGTTATTTCGCCATCCCATCCTCGATGCCAATCGGCAAATACCTCTTATCCGCCAAGCCTTTGAACAATTATGGCAGCGTACCGATTTAGTGATGACGACTGATAGAGTGAGTTTTAATCCCCCTGAAACGCCCACTTGGCAGTTTCCTGGCCCAAATATGCATTGGGATATGCCACTGCAGCTACCTGTGCCATTTGGGACTCAAGGATTGATTTATCTTACGGATACCCCTGCCGAACAGGGGGCATTTTGCTGTGTACCCGGTTTTCACCTAAAAATAGAAACTTGGCTACAGAAACAAAACAAGACTGATATTGAGTTGCAGCAACAGCTTTGGGAAGAGTGGCCCATTAAACCCATTGCCGCAAACGCAGGGGATTTAATTATTTGGCACCATGCCTTGCCCCATGGACCGACGCCAAATCGAGGCGTGTTACCCCGCATGGTGCAGTATATTAACTTCTATCCAATGGCCAGCTAATGATTGATATGCATGAACAGCAGCAACACTATTGGCAATTGCTGCATCAGCCTGAATCATTGTTTTTACTGCATCAAGCGCAGGATGTTGAGCATTTTATTGCCCTGATGGCAGACTTCCTCAATTGGCCCGAGCTAAATTTAGAACAGATGCTGGCATTTATTGCCTTACAGCAACAAAGCTTCATTCCAGATTTAGTACGCTTCAGCCAAGTGTGGTTTCCTTCTCGTTATCATTCTCAAACCAAAACAATCAGTTGGGTTCCGGTTTTTAAGCGGTTATCAAAACCTTTTTTGGAGGACGATATCTGCGATGCTCGTCGTGGTTTACTGGCTAGTTTTATCCAGCCTCAAACCTTGCTCGAACCCTTATTATCCCAACGCGAAAGTTTGCCCGCTATCAATCCTAACTTGATGATTTTCCATTGGTCTCGTTGTGGGTCAACACTCGTTTCAAGCAGTTTTTCCCTACTCAAAACTTGCCGAGTGTTATCCGAATCTATGCTCTGCAGCGATGTGATGCACCATGATGCTTGGCCTTCGGCCTTAACACCACTGCTGGTGGATTTATGTTTAAGGCTACAAGGGCGGTTGAGGCCTGATGAGCGTGAGCTAGTGATCAAGTGGAATGCGTGGGATTTAGCTTGTTGGCCCATGTTGCTAGAACTCTATCCTAATAGTCGAGTGCTATGTCTGATGCGCCATCCCAGAGATATTTTGGCTTCGCATCAACGAGAGGCTGGGATGCATATGGCGGGGCGAGTGAAGGCTGTATTTCTCCATGCATTGCCGCTTAGTGAAAACACACATGGTGAGCCTAGTGTAGATGCATTTCGAATGGGTGTGTTACATGGTTTTGCCCAGCAAACTGCTGCACTTTATCAATCAAGTCATTGCATCTTAATGGATTATCAACAATTAAATGCGCTTAAACCCAGCGCACTTTCGGCCATTTTAGAATGGCCGTTAGCCGCAGAAGATATTGAGCATTGGCAAGGCCACTGGCGCTTTGATGTAAAGCGACAAGGGCAATTGTTTGTACCCATGGTACCCGTGCTATCTACCCCATTAAATGAATCACAAACTCTCTCATGGCAGCTGTTATTGAATGCTTATGAGCAACTGTTGCAACCTTTAGTTCGAGATAAAAACCATGATGCTAGCTGAGTTAAATCCATTCACTGGCTTGAGTATTAAGCCTGCCAATGCAAGCGATAACCTATTTATGGCAGAACTTTTTTATTCAACTAAAACCTTCTTCTATGAGCTTGGTTTACCCCTTGATGTCGTACAGAACATGTTGGATCAACAATATCGGCTGCAACAAGTCTCCTATCGGGAGCAATATCCACATGCCATCATCTACATTTTGTTTTATCAGCAACAAGCGGTCGGCAAACTGATGCTCGATACCAATGAGCATAGGGTTCATCTTGTTGATTTTATTATTGCGCCAAGTATGCGAGGTCGCGGTTTAGGCTCTGCGGTATTAGAGGCGGTCAAGCTTGAGGCGAGGCAACGTCAGTTACCTGTTCATTTATCAGTAGAGAGTGAAAATACTCAAGCTAAATCACTTTATTTACGGCATGGATTTCAGTTTCAAAGCCGTTCCGAAACCTATGAGTCAATGCTGTGGCCTTAAACGTCGGCTGATAATTTACACAAAATTATTTCTGCGTAATTGTGTTTGCCGATTTTTCAGATATGTTTAGTTGTAGCTAAATTGTTTTCATGATGTTTCACAATAGGCCTTCGATTGTGTGATGTGAATGATGTTGTCATCAGCAAAAGGAACTCGCTGTCGATTAATTGTCGTGAGTAATTAAGTCATTGCAAGACGTTACATAGACAAAATCGTTATTTCAGGAGAAATACAATGTCAGATCCATTTATTGGAGAAATCCGCATGTTCGCTGGTACTTTCGCTCCGCGTGGCTGGGCGCTTTGCAATGGACAGTTATTGGCCATTTCCACCAACAGCGCGCTTTTCTCTATCCTCGGCACAACCTATGGCGGCAATGGCACAACAACATTTGGGTTGCCTAACCTGCAAAGCCGTACCCCTGTGGGTACCGGAACTGGGACAGGGTTAAGTAATGTTGTTTTGGGACAAGTTGCCGGTGTTGAAAACGTTAACCTCACTACCAATCAGCTACCCATTCATGCACCAACAGCTACTTTCATTGGTAATGCAAGTAGCGTAACAGCAACGGTTGATGTTGCTACCACCACGGCCACTGCAATGGTTCCTCCGGCAGCAGGCGCGACTACCTACCTCTCTGCTACGACAGCTAAGGCGGGGCCTACCAGTGTTGCGTTTCATGGATTGTTTACCAGTACGGCGCCAGATTCTACCAAGAGCAGCCTCGGTGGAGTGCATGGTAGCGTTACACCTGCTGGCACCGTAACCGTCAATCCTGTTGGTGGAGGACAGCCTGTCGGAATTCGCAATCCCTATCTGGGGATGAATTTTATTATCGCGTTAGAGGGTATTTATCCGTCGCGTAATTAACGTTGGATAATTGCTATTAAATTAATTCAGTAATCCAGAGGGAATTAAATCTTCTGGATTGCTGGTTTTAGCTACTTTAGCTAAATCAAAAATTTTCGTACACAGCTATTAAGGGGCTTAATATGTCATGCTGCAAAACAGATCATCCCGATGAGCGATATCAAACTCCGGCTTGTGGATTCGTAAATATAAATACAGGCATTAAGTGGATCGTTCAACTGGGTTTTGCAGCAGTAGTGTTGCTAAGTATGAGTGTCAATGCGGCTTCAATTCCTTCTAATGTCATTGTCGATTTCAATGCTTCTGGTTTTGTTGAGAGTGCAGACCATGGATCAAATGTTTTTACACAGGGTGACTTTAAAATAACTTACAGCGCCGCTAACTGGTTTCAGGATACGGATGATGGTCAGAGTAATTCTGCCGGGTTATTTGCAGGTATGTATTCTGGAGTTGAAACAATTACTGTCGAAACCACCTCGGGCAATGAATTTGACTTCGTTAGTTTTTACATCAATGCATTTGGTGGTGGTTTTGCCTCGGTTGAGGGCTTTAGAGACGGATCATCTGTGGGGACTCAAAGTACTGGGTCTGGCTTTGGTCAGGCTAATGGCTCATTTACTGTAACGTTAAACAACAATCCCTTTGATAATGTTGACAAGGTAGTTATTACTTCAAATGGCGGCGGTTATTTTGATGTATTTGATAGCTTTGTATTTAATACGGTTCCTGATGTCACCCCTCCAACAGTCACCAGCGTAAGCGTTCCTTCCAGCGCAACTTATATCACTGGGCAATCACTGAGTTTCACAGTTAACACCAGCGAAAACGTGATCGTGAATACTGGTGGAGGTACCCCTCGCATTGCATTGACTATTGGTGGCACAACCAAATACGCAACCTATTCGTCGGGCTCTGGAAGCTCGGCGCTGGTTTTTAGTTACACGGTTGAGAGTGGTTTGGTTGATTCTGATGGTATTACCGTAGGTGCGCTTGGTTTGAACGGCGGAACCTTGAAAGATGCTGCCAATAATGACATGACGCTGACGCTAAATTCTGTCGGCTCCACAAGCAGTGTTCTTGTGGATAGTACAGCCCCCACCGTTTCTTCTGTGACTGCCAGTACAGCCAATGGCACTTATAAAGTGGGTGATAGCATCAGTATCCAAGTTAACTTTAGTGAAGTGGTCAATGTCACTGGTACGCCGCAATTAACCCTTGAAACAGGCACAACAGATCGCACCATTAATTATGCGAGTGGTAGTGGCTCAAGCAGCTTGATCTTCAGCTATACGGTTCAGGCGGGCGACAACAACAGCGATTTGGATTATGTCGCCACCAATTCATTGTCGTTAAATGGCGGCACTATTCGCGATGCGGCTACGAATAATGCGACGCTTACACTGGCATCGCCCGGAGCGGCCAACTCATTGGGCGCCAATAAAGCGCTGGTTGTGGATGGCGTTACACCGTCTGTAACTAGCACAGCTCCTGTTGGTGGCGCAGTCTCGACTGATACCAGTGTCGATTTCACGGTCAACTTCAGTGAATCCGTCAACAACATTTCTACCGATGACTTTGCGCTTGGTACTACCGGTGGCGCGACCGGCACTGTCGCCAGTGTCTCCGCGACCTCTGGCTCAAGTGTGACGGTGACCGTCAGTGGTATCACCGGCAACGGTACTATCAAGCTGAACCTGAATGGCGCAACGAATATCAGCGATGCTGCTGGCAACGTAGGTCCAGCCGCCTATACGAGTGGTTCCGCCCATACTGTGGCCATTCCGACAGTGCCTGATGCGCCAACCATAGGCACTGCAACCGCAGGTGATGGCCAGGTATCTGTTGCTTTCAGTGCTCCCGGCAATAACGGTGGTTCTGCTATCACTGGTTATACCGTGACCTCTAACCCCGGAGGATTTACAAATACGGGTGCCAGTTCACCGATTCTCATCACCGGTCTCACCAACGGCACTGCCTATACCTTTACTGTGACGGCGACCAACGGGATAGGTACAGGCACTGCCTCGGCCGCATCTAACTCGGCAACCCCCAAAGCCGACCAGACAATTACTTTTGCCCAGCCGAGCAACTATAACTTTGGTACCACACCGAACTTGTCTGCAACTTCAGACTCCGGTCTCACAGTCACCTTCTCGTCGTCTACCACTGGTGTATGTACGGTGAGTGGCGTTGCTCTGACCTTTGTAAGCGCAGGTACCTGTACGATTGATGCCGATCAGGCTGGTAATAGCGCAACCAATGCGGCGACTACAGTAACCCAAAGCTTTACGGTGAATGCGGTAGTTCCTGATGCGCCAACCATCGGTACGGCAACCGCAGGTGATGCCGAGGCAACGGTAACATTTACTGCACCTGCCAGTACCGGTGGTGCATCGATCCTTGCTGGTGGTTACACCGTCACTGCTAGTCCAGGTGGTGCAACAGGTACTGGCTCCGGTTCGCCGGTTACAGTGACCGGCTTGACCAATGGTGTTTCCTACACCTTCACGGTGACAGCGACTAACTCGGCGGGCACGGGGGCGGCTTCGGCAGCATCGAATTCTATTACCCCGGCATCACCGCAAACCATCACCTTTAACAACCCGGGAGCACAGACCTTTGGGACTACACCAACGCTGACAGCCAGTTCGTCTGCAGGCGGTGGTTATGTTGTCACTTTCACCTCATCCACCCCTGGTGTCTGTACGGTGAGCGGCACTACGCTAACATTCGTGACCGCTGGCACCTGTACAATCAATGCCAATCAGGCGGGTGATGCTGCTTATTTGGCTGCATCACAGGTCAGTCAGTCATTTGTTGTGAACCCCATAGTGCCAACGGCACCGACCAGTGTGGTGGCAACGGCGGGTGATACCCAAGCAAGTGTGGCGTTTGTGCCTCCTGCTAATAACGGGGGATCCAATGTTCTTGGCTATGTTGTATCGGTGACGCCAAATGATGTCTTACCTGTCAGTGGCACAAATTCACCGATTGTGGTGAGTGGTCTAACTAATGGTGTGACCTATACCTTTACGGTGGAAGCTGAGAATGCAGTGGGTTTCGGCCCTGCCTCCAGCGCATCTAACCCAATTACGCCCAAAGCGATCCAAACGCTTACCTTCCTCAATCCGGGCGATCAGAATTTTAGTACATCGCCAACACTTACTGCAACGACCGACGCAACGGGTGGGTTGATCCCAACCTTTACCTCATCAACACCCGCTGTCTGTACGATTACTTCCGGTGGTGTTTTGACCTTTGTAGCCACAGGCATGTGTACGATTAACGCTGATCAGGCGGGCAATGCGAGTTATTTGGCGGCGACTCAAGTTAGTCGTTCATTCAGTGTCAACGCCGTTGTGCCAAGCGCGCCAACAATCGGCACTGCCACAGCGGGGAATGCTCAAGCAACGGTGAGTTTTAGTGCTCCGGCATTCACTGGTGGTGATGCCATTACGGGCTATTCCTTAGTATCGACTCCAGGCGGTATTACGGCCTCGGGCACTTCTTCACCCATCACGATAATGGGATTAACCAATGGGACTTCCTATTCATTTACGGTTGCAGCAATAAACTCAGCCGGAACAGGTAGCCCCTCCACGGCGAGTAACGCAGTGAAGCCTAATGGCGCCCCCGTTATCAGTTCAACCGCACTCACGAGTGCCACCCAAGATGCAGCCTATAGCTACACCTTAGTGGCGACGGATAGCGATGTCGGCGACAGTCTCACCTTAAGCACCGTGACACTGCCAAGTTGGCTGAGCTTTAATGCAGCCACAGGCGTACTGAGCGGTACCCCAACTAATGCCAATGTCGGCAGTCATGCGGTGGTGCTACGCGCTACGGATGTGGATGGTTTAACCGCAGAGCAAAGCTTCAGCATTGTGGTGGCAAACGTCAACGACGCACCGACCATCAGTTCGACGGCGTTAACCAGTGCCACCCAAGATGCGGCCTATAGCTACACCTTGGTAGCAACGGACAGCGATGTGGGCGACAGTCTGACTCTCAGTGCCGTCACACTCCCAAGCTGGCTGAGCTTTAATGCCGCCACGGGCGTGTTAAGCGGTACCCCAACTAATGCTAACGTTGGCAGTCATGCCGTGGTGCTACGCGCTACGGATGTGGATGGTCTGACGATTGACCAGAGCTTTACGATTGTGGTGGCAAACGTCAACGATGCACCAACCATCATCTCTAGTGCACAGACTAGTGCTACCCAAGATGCAGCCTATAGCTACACCTTGGTGGCGACCGACAGCGATGTCGGCGACAGTCTCACCTTAAGCGCAGTCACTCTGCCAAGTTGGCTGAGCTTTAATGCAGCCACTGGCGTGTTAAGCGGTACCCCAACTAACGCCAATGTTGGCAGTCATGCCGTGGAACTACGCGCCACCGATGTGGATGGCTTAACCGCAGAGCAGAGCTTCAGCATTGTGGTGGCAAACGTTAATGATGCACCGACCATCAGTTCAACGGCGTTAACCAGTGCTACCCAAGATGCAGCCTACAGCTACACCTTAGTGGCGACGGATAGCGATGTCGGCGACAGTCTCACCTTAAGCACCGTGACACTGCCAAGCTGGCTGAGCTTTAATGCCGCGACTGGCGTGTTAAGTGGTACCCCAACTAATGCCAATGTCGGCAGCCATGCCGTGGTGCTACGCGCCACCGATGTGGATGGTTTAACCGCAGAGCAAAGCTTCAGCATTGTGGTGGCAAACGTCAACGACGCACCGACCATCAGTTCGACGGCGTTAACCAGTGCCACCCAAGATGCGGCCTATAGCTACACCTTGGTAGCAACGGACAGCGATGTGGGCGACAGTCTGACTCTCAGTGCCGTCACACTCCCAAGCTGGCTGAGCTTTAATGCCGCCACGGGCGTGTTAAGCGGTACCCCAACTAATGCTAACGTTGGCAGTCATGCCGTGGTGCTACGCGCTACGGATGTGGATGGTCTGACGATTGACCAGAGCTTTACGATTGTGGTGGCAAACGTCAACGATGCACCAACCATCATCTCTAGTGCACAGACTAGTGCTACCCAAGATGCAGCCTATAGCTACACCTTGGTGGCGACCGACAGCGATGTCGGCGACAGTCTCACCTTAAGCGCAGTCACTCTGCCAAGTTGGCTGAGCTTTAATGCAGCCACTGGCGTGTTAAGCGGTACCCCAACTAACGCCAATGTTGGCAGTCATGCCGTGGAACTACGCGCCACCGATGTGGATGGCTTAACCGCAGAGCAGAGCTTCAGCATTGTGGTGGCAAACGTTAATGATGCACCGACCATCAGTTCAACGGCGTTAACCAGTGCTACCCAAGATGCAGCCTACAGCTACACCTTAGTGGCGACGGATAGCGATGTCGGCGACAGTCTCACCTTAAGCACCGTGACACTGCCAAGCTGGCTGAGCTTTAATGCCGCGACTGGCGTGTTAAGTGGTACCCCAACTAATGCCAATGTCGGCAGCCATGCGGTAGTGCTACGCGCCACCGATGTGGATGGCTTAACCGCAGAGCAAAGCTTCAGCATTGTGGTGGCAAACGTTAATGATGCACCTGTCGCTACCAATCAGACAGTGACGCTAGAGGAAGACAGTTCGGTGATGATCACGCTTGCGGGTGAGGATGCCGATAATGATCCTCTGACCTATGAGATCAGCGCCCAACCTGCCTCCGGTACCTTAGAGCAGCACGGTAGTGTCTGGCTCTATACGCCAGAGAAGGATTTTAATGGTACTGACTCTATTGGCTTTATCGCTAAAGATGCAGAGCTGAGCTCAGAGCCTGCCACAGTCACCGTTACGGTTACGCCAGTGAACGACGATCCTCAAGCTATCGATGACAGCTATACCTTAACCAGTACTGCAAATGACACCTATTCGTTAGCTGTGTTGGCAAACGATGTGGATGTCGATGGCGACACCTTAAGCATTGATGGTGCTGCTGCGGATATTGGCAGTGTACAAATCACTGCTGATGGACTCAGCTTTACCGCGCCCGAGGCTTATGTGGGGCCAGTTGCACTACGTTATACCATTAGCGATGGCAACAAAGGCCGAGCAACCGCCAAAGTGAATCTGCTGATTGAAGGCGCTGATTCAGCGAGTCAACCCGTGATCACCCTCCCTGATGATGTGGAAGTGAATGCGACTGGCCTGTTTACGCGGGTGAAACTCGGTTTTGCCAAGGCGGTTGACCGTAATGGCCATCCATTACCCGTGTCGCTGGTGAATAAGAGCTTGTTCTTCGCTCCTGGCAACTACTTAGCTTATTGGCAGGCTATAGACAGCGAGGGCAATAAGGCGATTAAAGCGCAGAAGGTCAAAGTCAATCCATTGATTTCGCTGAGCAAAGATCAAGTTATTGCAGAAGGGAATCAAGTGACCGTGAGTGTTCACCTCAACGGAGAGGCACCAAGCTATCCGCTGAGTATTCCTTACACAGTGTCAGGAACGGCTGACAGCAGCGACCATGATTTGGTTGATGGCGTAGTGGAGATAGCCTCAGGACAAATGGCAGAAATCCACTTTACTACCTTGAACGATGGTGTGAGTGAAGGGAATGAAGAGGTACTAATCAGCCTTGACCCAAGCCTGAATCTTGGTAGTAAGCAGCAGACCCAAGTGGTGATTACCGAAGCCAATATTGCACCACAGGTTAGTTTGGCGGTGACTCAAGCTGGCCAGCAACAAGTCATTGTCGCGCAAAATGGCGGCGATGTGCATATTCGTGCCACCGCCTCCGATGCCAATGAGCAAGATACATTGACGCTGACGTGGGCTAGCGGCGCGTTAAGCTTGCAAGCGGATGCGACGGGGATGATGTTCTCTCCAGCCGCGGTAACGCCGGGGATTTATCCCGTGAGCTTAACAGCGACCGATGATGGTTCGCCTATGCTGTCGAGTACCGAAACAGTGTACATCGTAGTGCGTCCAAGTTTAGCTGCATTGACGAGTGCCGATACGGATGGCGATTTAATCCCTGATGTTCAAGAAGGCTATAGCGATAGCGATAGTGATGGCATCCCAGATTATTTGGATGCGAACAATGACTGTAATGTGATGCCTGAAGGGGAATTGCAGCCAGTGTACTTCTTGGCCGAAGGGCAGGCGGGCGTCTGTTTACGTTTGGGAAATATTGCCCTAAGCCGTGGACAGAGCGGCGTGCAACTACAGCCTGAAGCCGTAGCTGAAGATGCTTTAGCTGCCAATGTGGGTGGTATTTTCGACTTTATCGCGACGGGTCTGCCACAACAGGGCCAAAGCTATAGCTTGGTATTGCCACAACGCTCGCCCGTTCCAGCGAATGCCGTCTACCGCAAGTTTAATGCGCAAGCGGGCTGGCGAGACTTTGTGATTGATGCAAACAACACTGTTGCCAGTACTGAGGGTGAACGTGGTTTCTGCCCGCCACCGGGGGATAGCCGTTGGACGCCGGGATTAACCGAAGGCCATTGGTGTGTGCAGTTGACTATCGAAGACGGTGGCCCTAACGATGATGATGGTGTGGCTAACCGTACTATCGTCGACCCAAGTGGCGTTGCTGTGATGCTCAATGGTAACCACTTGCCTGTCGCCAATCCCGACTCGGCAGCAATTGCTTGGAACCAAAGTATCGATGTCAATGTACTTGCCAACGATACGGATAGCGATGGCGATAGTTTGAGCGTCACGCAAGTGATTAGTGAGTTTGGCACAGTCACCGTGCTGGCCAATCAGCAGCTCAGCTACACACCGGCGACAGACTTTATCGGCACCGATGTGTTGGTGTATAGCATTACCGATGGCAAAGGCGGTACGGCAAGTAGTGAGCTGACGATCGTGGTGAATGGTAACACTGCACCTGTGACTGTCGATGACAGCGCCGCTACCGATGACCGTACCAGCTTGCTTATCGATGTGCTGAGTAATGACACCGATGTGGATGGTAATACGTTGACCCTATTAAGTGCGACGGCTCAACAGGGCACTGTGACTATCGAAGCCAATAAACTGCGCTATATCCCTAAAACAGGATTCGATGGTGTGGATACCGTGACCTATAGGATTAGCGATGGCCAAGGTAGTGAAGCGACGGGGCAGGTGCTTATCACAGTGAAAGCCTATCAAGAGGTCATTATCGATAATAAGTCAGGAGGAGGCAGTATGACCTTATGGGCGTTGGCATTTATCTTGGCATGCGCGATATTGCGTCGCCGAAAGTTACAGCGATTGGTCTTAGGCTGCCTGTTATTGCTCAGTGTGACGCAACAGGCACAGGCAACAGACTGGTATGTTGAGGGTTTTATCGGACAAGCGCAGGCCGATAAAACACTGCCTGAGTTAAACGCCCAAGTCGGAGAGGGACAACTCCTCAGCGTCGATGACTCGGATACCGCATTTGGGGTGAGCCTAGGTTATCAATGGACACCGATTGTAGCGTTAGAACTGGGCTATGCCGATTTTGGTGAAGGAAGTGCAAGGATTAAGGGCGCAACGCTAACGCCAGCGCAATACCATGAGTTGGTGAAAACTGTCACCCCAGTGCTTGCCGATGGGGTTATGTTGGGCTTGAGATTTACCTTGCTGCAGCATCAAGGTTGGCGCTTTGAAGTGCCTGTAGGCTTGTTCCATTGGCAAGCGGATATTAGTAGTACCATGGGCAATACCACGATAACGACCGATTTAGATGGCACAGATTGGTATGCGGGAGTGCGTTTTAGTTACCAATTTAGTGATGCTTGGTCTGTGGGTTTAGGTTATCAATACCTTGCTATAGAGCCGAATGACCTATTGAGCTATCAACTCAATCTGCGTTATCAGTTTTAAATGATGTCGACATCAAAAGGGGCTTAGCCCCTTTTTTGTGGGTGAATTTTCGCGATAAAAAGCGGGAAAGTTTTAGCCGCTTCTCCTTTGTTATTGCTTAGTGCGTTACTTAAATCCCATTACTTGGGTGGTGGTCTTTGGAATAGCCGCACTAAATTCAGGTTGTAGATTAAAGACAGGATAGTAAGATTGTCACTTATCCTAGTTAGTTTGTTGCTATTTTTATCCAGGGGCAGTTATGTCACAGCGGCACCACAAGCCGGAAATCTTGCATACTGAAGTTGTCGCTAAGAGCCGTTTGTTTCAAATTGAACAAGTCCATCTTAAATTCTCTAACGGTGTCGAGCGCCAGTATGAGCGGATGAAGGGCGGAAGCCGTGGCGCTGTGATGGTTGTACCCATTCATCAAGGTAACATGCTGTTAGCCCGTGAATATGCCGCTGGTACTGACAATTACGAGCTAGGTTTTCCTAAGGGATTAATAGACCCTGGTGAGCAAGCTATCGAAGCGGCCAATCGAGAATTGCAGGAAGAAATCGGTTTTGGGGCCCGTAAGCTGACCCTATTGAAAGAACTTAGCCTTGCGCCGGGTTATTTCTCTAGCAAGATGCAAATTTTCATAGCAGAAGATTTATATGAAAGCCGCCTCGAAGGCGATGAGCCAGAACCCATAGATGTGGTGCCTTGGGCGTTGGCCGAGTGGGAAGCGTTACTCGAAAATAGCGATTTTTCGGAATCCCGTAGTGTGAGCGCATTGTTTTTAGCGCAGAAACATTTACAACTTAAATAATCTTTTTTGTTATAGCATTCAGCAATTGAGTGCTTGTGGATCATTCGCGATGTTAGCGATTGGAGTGGTTATGAAGCCAGAAGAGTTAATCGACGAGGTGATTGCGATAGCAACGGATGCGGGTCGCACTATTCGTGAGATTTACCTTAAGGGTAATTTTGAGCGAGAGACTAAGTCTGATAATACCCCTGTCACCTCGGCGGACTTAGCGGCGAATAAGCTCATCTGTGAACGCTTAGCCGCGTTGACGCCTGAGATTCCTATCTTGTCCGAAGAGGCTGCCGATATTCCCCTGAGTGAGCGTGAAGGCTGGAAACGTTATTGGTTAGTCGACCCTCTCGATGGCACGGGAGAGTTTATTGCCGGTAGTGGTGATTTTTCGGTGATCATTGCGTTGGTGGAGCACAATCGTCCAGTAATGGGCGTGGTCTATGTACCGATGACGCAGGTGTGTTACTACGCCATCGCGGGATTAGGTGCCTATAAACGCACCGATAAGCAAGAAGTGCGTATCAGTAGTCGGCAAATTCAGCACCGTGAGCAAGTTTCCCTAAGGTTAGCGGTGAGTCGTCGTCAGGATCCTCAATCCGTGTTGACCCTCTTCAATCATCCTAAGCATTGTGAACTGGTGGTCATGGGCGGTGCGGCCTTGAAGAGTTGTCTGGTCGCCGAAGGACGCGCCGATTGTTATGTGCGAGTCGGGCCGACAGGTGAATGGGATACCGGCGCCGCGCAGATCATTATTGAGGAAGCGGGTGGTCAGCTCATGGATACCGAGCTGCAACCTTTGACTTATAACGAGCGTGAGACGCTTGAAAATCCTAACTTTATTGTTGTTGGTGCGCCCAATTTAGAGTGGGATAAAATTTTAATTGGTGAATAGGTTTACATGCAGTCGATTCGTCCAGTATTAAAGTCAGAGTTAGCCGACGTTTTTCAACTTGAACAGGCTATCTTTGGCGATCATTGTTATCCCGATTTTTTCTTCCGCCAAGGGTTTGATTGTTGGCCTGAGCATTTTCTTGTTGCCATAGATGATGGCGGTAAGCTGTTAGGTTATGTGCTCTGCGCTCAAAGTGGCGACCCTACCTGTATGTGGATCCTGTCCGTGGCGGTGAGTGAGCAAGCCCGCGGACGAGGCATTGGTAAACAATTAATACAACAATGTTTAAGCCAAATACCACCTCTGGTTAAGCGGGTGGATTTAACTGTCGATCCCCATAATCCTGCCCATGGTTTATATCAGCGTTTAGGGTTTGTCGATACTGCCTTCGAAGCGGACTATTTTGGCGCTGGGGCCGACAGAGTCGTGATGAGTTATCACTGCCGCTAGGTAAAAGTTCAATCTCGAAATGGTGCCCTCAATTGAGGGCGTCATTTTTTATGCGTTAAAAGTTAAATTCCCTCCAAGGTTCGCATCGAGCGATTGCCCAGAGTTAGACTTTCTTTCCTCATTTTTATGCCTTTTACTTCATGCTGTACGCAAAATAAACTTATTTTGAACGTTGTTTTTTATTTTTCAGGCTGTTAATCTCACACCATTCAACAGGGAGTGAGACCTATGGCGAGACGCAAAGAACATAGTCATGATGAAATTCGTACTATGGCAGTAGAAGCGGCAATGGCACTGCTGCAACAGCAAGGGACACAAGAACTGAGTTTACGCAAGATTGCTAGCCAGATTGGCTATGTGCCGAGTACCTTAATTAATATCTTTGGTAGCTATAACTACCTTTTGTTAGCCGTTTCTGAGGCAACGCTGCAGGCGCTGATGCATGAGCTCTCCGAGGTAAATGCAGATAATAGTCGCAATAAAATCATCAACATGGCGCAAAAATACGCTGAGTTTGCCCATGCACAGCGCCAATGTTTTAAGTTGGTATTTGAACTGCAGCTACTCGACTCCGAACCTTTGCCCGAATCCCAAGGCCAACTTATTGCGGGTTTATTCAGTTTAATTGAGCGTGAGTTAGCCCTATTGTTCCCCAATAAGACTGCTGAGCAGCAACTTCAAATGAGCCGAGTGCTTTGGGGCGGCATCCACGGACTCACCGCCTTATCACTGGATAATAAATTGTTTGCCGATACGGCATCTTTACCCGCTTTACTAGAGAGTCATGTGACAGGGTATTTACAGGGAATGGGTTATCAGAGGGAAAAATCATGCTGCTAACAAAACGTTTTTTACCGTATTTCGCAACCCAATGTCTGGGTGCACTTAACGACAATATCTATAAAAATGTGTTGTTGTTGCTCGTCACCTTCAGCCAAGTCAATGATTTACCCATTAGCGTCGACATGTTTGTTAATTTGGCTGCAGGGGTCTTTATCCTGCCGTTTTTCCTGTTTTCTGCCCATGCCGGCGTCGTGGCCGACAATATGGATAAAGCCAAACTTATCCGTCGCTTAAAACTGCTCGAAGTCATCATTATGTTCAGCGCCGCACTCGCTATTGTGAGTGAGAATTACATGATGATGTTATTACTGCTGTTTTTAACCGGTAGCCAGTCAGCCTATTTTGGACCTGTCAAATATTCCCTCTTGCCTCAAGCCTTAAAAGAGGATGAGTTAGTGACGGGCAATGCCTGGGTTGAGATGGGGACGTTTTTGTCTATCTTGATCGGTACCTTGAGTGCCGGGATTTTAGTGTCTGAAAACAACGCCACTTTGTGGTCGGCCATCACGGTCGCAGCCCTTGCCTTGGCGGGGTATTTGTCTAGCCGTGCGATCCCTGCTTTACCGCCGCAGGGCACTGTACAGAAAATCCAATTTCGTCCATTATCAGGCACTTGGCGCACCATTAAGAAGGCACGCCAAACGCCTTCTATTTGGATGGCCATCCTCGCCATTAGCTGGTTCTGGTTTTTGGGGGCGACATATCTGACCCAATTCCCTAACTTTGCCAAGCTGCATTTGCACTCTGGCGCGACTGTGGTGTCGCTGTTGCTGGGGATGTTTTCAATCGGGATTGCGGTGGGCTCCTTTGTCTGTGAGCGTTTTTCCTTTGGCCATGTGGAGTTAGGTTTGTTGCCCTTTGGGGTGCTCGGGTTAACCGTGTTTGGTGTGGACTTGCTGTGGGCGATTCCGCCTGCACCTGCGGATGCTAGTTTTGTTTATGGCTTACAAAGCTTTATTGCCGAGCAGAAGCATTATCGAGTGATGTTGGACTTCTTTATGATTGGGGTCAGCGGTGGTCTGTTTATCGTGCCTCTGTACGCCTTTATTCAAGCGCGTTCTGCGAAGGGAGAATGTGCGCAAGCGATTGCCGCGAATAACATTATGAACTCGCTCTTTATGGTGGCGTCAGCGTTGTTGTCTATGCTGTTACTCGGTGTGGCTGGCTGGAGTATTCCACAGTTATTCTTACTGTTGGCGGTGATGAACTTTGTGGTTGCGCTTTATGTTTATTCGCAGGTGCCTGAGTTTACACAACGATTTATCAGTTACTTACTCAGCCATGTGATGTATCGGGTGACTGTGACTGGGCGAGAAAAGATCCCTAAGGAAGGTGCAGGGATTATCGTCTGTAACCATGTGAGCTATGTGGATGCGTTGATCATTATGGGCGCGTCGACCCGGCCGATTCGTTTTGTGATGGATAAATCGATCAGTGAAATTCCGGTGCTGAAATATCTGTTCCGCCATGCAGGAGTGATTCCGATTTGTTCGCCGCGCCAGAGTGAGACCACTTACAATCAAGCCTTTGAATCAATTCATGAGGCGTTAGCGAATGGCGAGTTGGTGTGTATCTTCCCCGAAGGTCGTTTAACCCCCGATGGTGAACTCGGCGAGTTTCGTCCTGGTATCGATAAAATCTTGGCCCGCGATCCCGTGCCCGTAATCCCTATGGCGCTCAATGGCCTGTGGGGCTCTTACTTTAGTCATAAAGATGGCCATGCATTGACCACAATGCCGAAACGCTTCTGGTCCAAAGTATCGGTAAGCTTAACGGATGTGGTGGATGGGCAAAATGCTGATCGGCACTCGCTCAGGGATAGTGTCTTGAATTTGCTTAATAAGTCTTAACGCGTAGATGTAAGTAAGAAAACCGTGGCGTTAGCACACGGTTTTCTTGTTTTAGCATGTTGAGCTGTACTCGCTTAGCCAAGATTATTTTGTGATAAGTTATCCAGCCACTGATGCATGTCTTGGTGATTTCCCCTAAAAAGCACTCGATGTGCTTTTTTTGCTAATTGGTATTCATACATAGGGTCGTAATACTTTTGCAGTAGCAGGCTTATCCAAGTTAAATGCTGTGAGGTTTGGTTTTGATTGAGTTGCTGCGTCAGAGCTTGTTGCATGATGTCTTGCAGCTCTTGATATTGCTTACCACCAAGACGTTTGCGAATACTGGTAAGACTCTGCAAAAGATATTGGCTAAAGACATCAAAGCCTGCCTCAATACCTAAGCGTTCAACAAAACCGTGATGCATTTTATGAACATATTCATCGAGTAAGCGACTTAGCCTAATGTCATCATCTTCTTCGAGTACTACAATATCGGCTGCCTGCATGGCGCTATAAAAGCTTTGCGGCAGTGCTGAGCGGCCAATCAGAAAGCTTTCATCCTCAAGTAGTAAGCAGGAATGATTGCCCTGTTGGTGGCGGAGTAGTGCAATCGCGAGCTGATTTTCAAAGTTTATTTGCGTTGGTTGTGGGTCGATGTTTTTACCAAAACTCGATCCTCTGTGATTGGCGATACCCTCAAGATCCACTGCCTCTTTGCGCTGTCTTAAAAAATCCGTTTTACCGCAGCCCGTCATACCACTTAGGCTTAACAAGCGTTGTTGGCTAGGAACGGCATCAATCACACCAATTAAATATTGGCGCATGCCTTTGTAGCCACCCTGTACATAAGGTACGACAACGCCCGCTTCTTTAAGCCATTGCTGAGTTAATTGTGAACGCAGGCCACCACGAAAGCAGTAAAGATAAGCTTCGGGGTGGGCCGATAAAAAGTGTAACCAAGCATCAATTCTTTGTTGTTTTACTGCGCCATGTACGAGTGAATGGCCTAAGGTAATCGCGGCTTGCTGTCCTTGCTCTTTGTAGCAAGTGCCGACCTTTTCCCTTTCTTTATCAACCATTAACGGCAGATTTACCGAGGAAGGAAACGCGCCGCGGTCAAACTCGATTGGCGCTCTTAAGTCGATTAATGGCTGCCCAGCGACGAAGATATCGTGGTATTGCTGGGCCTGGATTATCGTTGTTGTCATTAACACAGCACCACGTTGGCGGTGGAGGTGGGCGTTTCTAACGAACCAATGCAGATAGGCTCAATTTGATGGGCATTAAGCAGTGCCACCAGTTCTGCTTCGGCCTCATTCGATACCGCCACTAACAAGCCGCCACTGGTTTGTGGGTCACACAAAATGGCTTTCTGATAATCGGTTAGAGTGGGTAAGTGTTCGCCATAACTGTCGTAGTTACGGTGGGTTCCGCCGGGAACACAACCTTGCGCAAGATAGTCGAGGGCGCGAGGTAAGAGCGGCACTGCATCGAGTGTTAATTTGGCGGTGAGTTTAGCGCCTTGGCACATTTCGAGCAGATGGCCTGCAAGACCAAAGCCAGTGACATCTGTCAGGGCGTTTACGCCTTTGATCTTAGCGATCTTAGCGCCTACGCTATTGAGTTGGCACATGGCATTCACCGCAATGTGGCTATCTTCGTCTTTTAGCTTCTTCTGCTTTTGTGCCGTGGTAAGAATGCCAATGCCAATAGGTTTTGTGAGATACAAACGATCGCCAGTTTTAGCAGTGTCGTTTTGTTTTAAATCCGTAAGGGCGATTTGCCCTGTGACCGCAAGGCCAAAGATAGGTTCAGGTGCATCGATGCTATGACCGCCAGCCAGCATAATGCCTGCTTCCATACAGGCTTGACGACCGCCATCAACCACTTGTTGCGCGATTTTGGCAGGCAATTTGTTGATTGGCCAGCCTAAAATAGCAATCGCCATCATCGGCGTGCCGCCCATGGCGTAAATATCACTAATCGCATTGGTGGCAGCAATGCGGCCAAAGGTAAAGGGGTCATCAACAATGGGCATAAAAAAATCAGTGGTACTGATAATGCCAATTTCATCATTGAGCTTATACACGGCCGCATCATCGCGACTCTGATTGCCGACCAGCAGATTAGGATCGGTAAATACGGGGAGCTGGGAGGCTAAAATGGTCGTTAGTACCTTCGGCGAAATTTTACAGCCGCAACCAGCACCATGACTATATTCGGTGAGTTTAATGCTATCGGTTGGAGATACTGCACAATTCGACATGAGCCTAACATCCTGTAAAAAGTGAATGAGGCATCATAATAATAGGATACGGCCACCATGCAAGGCGGCCGTATGATTTTTACCGATAATTGTGGCCTAGCTATAAGTTGCAGTCAGGCTCTTCCAGCTTTTTTGCTGATTCAGGAGTCGGGTTTTTAGCTCTTCGACTTGCTGCAATAATTGCTGATCGACCAGTTGCTTACGTTTGGCCTCTAACAGTGCCTTTTGGGCTTGATAATATTCGAGTAAGTGTTGTTTCATCAACTCATACTCTTGTTGAATTTTTTCAATAATTTCATCGGCATTTGGCAAATTGAGCACTTTGCTTTTAGCATGCAGCAGTTGCATTTGTAAGCGGGCACTCTCGATTCGCTCCTGCGGACTCGTGCGTAAGTCTTTGGCTAAACCCACCCAAGATAACGCCTTAATCAACCACTTAGTCGGATCGTAATGCCACCATTTAATCCCGTTACGATAATCGTTTTCGAAGATATGGTGGAAATTATGGTAACCCTCACCGTAGGTCAGTACAGCCAGAAAACCATTATCGCGAGCCGTATTTTTATCGGTATAAGGTTGGCTACCCCAAACGTGGGCGAGGGAGTTAATGAAGAAGGTGCAGTGATGCACGACCACTAAGCGCAGAAGTCCCGCCATCAGTAACATACCCGCGATATTGCCAGTGAACCAGCCTAATAAAGCAGGCAGACCAATATTCATAAGTAGCACAAGTGCAAGATAGTGCTTGTGTTGCCACATCACGATACGGTCGTTCTGTAAATCACGCACGTTTTGGTAGTCATGGTAACGCTGGGCTTGGTATTCGCGCAGCATCCAACCGATATGGCTGTACCAGAAACCCATGTTGGCGGAGTAAGGATCTTTGTCATTGTCATCGACATGCTTATGATGCACTCGATGATCGGATGCCCAATGTAACGCGCTGTTTTGTAATGCTAATGCACCACCAAGTGCGTAGATGAAACGTATTACAGGATGTGCCTTATAGGCTTTATGTGACCAGAGTCTATGGTAACCCGCAGTGATCGACAGGCCACTGGCAAAGGCTAACACCACAAAAGCAATCCATTCGCTGGCACCGTAACCGTGGGCTAGGCCATACCAAGGAACGAGGATTACCGCACTGAGAAAGGTTAGGCTAAATAGGGTGACATTAAGCCAGATGATAGGGGGTTTATTCATTATAGTTTCCAATATCCGCATTTGAGCGTACAACTGTAAGCTAATTTAGCCCAGCAATCTTGTTTGGTCAAGGTGGATAGGGCTGTGTTTCAATCGCAAAAGCGGTATTATCGCGTCATTACATTCAGTTAGCGGATTCAAGAATGGGTATTCGTGCACAGCAAAAAGAGAAAACTCGGCGGGCTCTAGTCGATGCGGCGTTTAACCAGCTCAGTGCTGAGCGGAGCTTCTCTAGCTTAAGTTTGCGAGAAGTGGCGAGGGAAGCCAACATTGCGCCCACATCCTTTTATCGTCATTTTAAGGATATGAATGAACTCGGGTTGACTATGGTCGACGAGGGCGGGCTTACCCTAAGGCAAATGATGCGCAAGGGGCGTCAACGTGCTGAAGCGGGTGGTAGCGTGATCCGTATATCAGTGGATACCTTTATGGAAGTTCTTGATTCTAATCCAAACGTTTTCAGAATTTTACTGCATGAGCGTTCAGGTACCTCGGCGGCATTCCGCGCTGCGGTGGCTCGCGAGATTGAACATTTTATTTCTGAATTGGCCCATTACACCGAAGCGACGGCGGGCCGTACACCTATGCTAGCCAGAGCGCAGGCAGAAGCGCTAGTGACCTTAGTGTTTAACGCCGGAGCGTCGGCACTGGATATGAAGCGCGCCGATCGTAAAGTGCTTGCCGATCAATTAGTAATGCAGCTGCGCATGGTCGCCAAGGGCGCTGAAGCATTACAACATAAAGTAGAACATCGTTAGTTGGGTACGGTTTGACTAAAAACAAAGGAGCCACAGGCTCCTTTGTTTTTAGGTATATAGAGTCGCCTAACGACGCTCTAACAGTACACCTGTTTCCATATGGTCGGTATAAGGGAACTGATCGAATAGCGCAAAACGAGTCACCTTGTGAGTCTGATTTAATTGCTGCAAATTGTCTTTTAAGGTGTCGGGATTGCACGAGATATACAGGATCCGCTCATAACCTTGCACTAAGTCCAACGTGGCTGGGTCAATACCTGCTCGTGGTGGGTCGACAAAAATGGTGTTGCACACATAGCTATCCAGATCGATGCCTTCTAAGCGTCTAAAGCTGCGCTTTTTCGCCATCGCATCGCTAAATTCTTCCGCCGACATACGAATAATCTGCAGATTATTGATATTGTTGACTTCGATATTGTACTGGGCTGCATCCACCGAAGGTTTAGCTAACTCGGTCGCGAGCACGCGATTAAAGTTTTGTGCCAGCGCGATAGAGAAGTTGCCATTACCACAGTAAAGCTCCAGCAAATCGCCTTGGCTGTGTTGAGTTACGTCGATAGCCCATTCCAGCATCTTGATTGCCACCTTGGCATTTGGCTGGGTAAAACTGTTTTCGATTTGTTTGTAATGGAAAACTTTGTCATTCACTTGCAGTGACTCAACTACAAAGTCTTTATCTAAATCGATTTTCTGTTTGCGCGCACGGCCAATGATATTGACCTTAAATTGGCTGCTCAATCTGGCTTTGAGCGCGGTGGCTTCGCTGCGCCATTGGTCATCAAGCTGTCTGTGATACAGCAGTGATACTAGAATCTCACCACTGAGCGTTGATAAAAAATCAACCTGGAAGAGTTTGTGGCGTAGGCTGTGGTTAGGTTTTAACTCGGCGATCAGTGCCGCCATCATTTGATTGATTAACGCACTCGCAGGTAAGTATTGATCACAACGTACTTTGTCGTTCAATACTTTATCAAACATGTAATAGTATAAATCGTCGCCCTCATGCCATACGCGAAACTCGGCGCGCATACGGTAGTTGGCAGGCTCAGAGGCAAACACTTCAACACTCGGCGTCTCAAATTGGGCAAAGGCCTGCTCTAGCTTGATACGCTTTGCAGTAAGTTGCGCATCATAGGTCGTGGGATCCATTGCTGCTAAATTCATTGTTGATTCACCGTGGCTGTAAATTGGGGCGCAAATTTTATACTAGGTGACACGAATGTCCAGCATCTTGGTTTTGCGGTTTGAGCAAAGCTGTGGGAAAATCCGCCCGCGCATGGGGCGAAGAATTAACTGGAGATGGGCTTGTCGCAACCAATATTAGTATTCGATTCTGGCATCGGCGGTCTATCCGTATTAGCAGAAATTCGTAAACTGCTTCCTCACCATGATTACTGCTATTTATTCGATAATGCCAGATTGCCCTATGGCGAATTGGAGGAGCAGGAACTTGTCTCGGGTTGTGTCGCGCTAATCGACCAAGTCGTCGAGCGTACCCATGCAGCTATTGTTGTCGTTGCTTGCAATACCGCGAGTACGGTTGTGCTGCCTGCGCTGCGTGCCACTTTAACTGTTCCTGTTGTCGGTGTTGTCCCCGCCATTAAACCTGCGGCGCAGTTATCTAAAAGTAAGCGTATAGGGTTGCTTGCTACCCCAGGTACGGTAAAGCGCCACTATACTCACGAACTCATTAGCCAATTTGCCGATGACTGCCATGTAGAGCTGTTCGGATGTTCGGAATTAGTGCTGATGGCCGAGCAGAAGATTGCCACTGGTCAGCTGGATATGGTGCGATTAACGCAGATATTGTCGCCGATTGTCGAGGCGGAGTTAGATGTATTGGTACTTGGATGCACTCATTTCCCAATGATGCGTGATGAATTGCAGCAGGTATTGGGTCAAGGTGTGACTCTGCTTGATTCAGGTGAGGCAATAGCTAAACGAGTCAAAACACTGTTAGCTACTAAGAGCGAACAGCAAGGTCTAAAAGACGCGCATCAAGATTCGGTTATGCAGGCGTTTTATACTAAAGCGGAAATCAGTGAGGGATTGATGACTATGTTAGTCGATTGTGGCTTTTCGGCCCTAGAGCGAATCACCACAATCAACCAGAACGGATAAGCTAACGCAGATTATTCATCAGTACCTGTACGGTCGGCGGCTTCCGAATCTTGAGTCTTAGCTTCTCTAACCTTTAAGGTTCTTTCTTGGAAGTTAAAGTCATTTAGCTTAACCATTGCTTTTTGAGCACCTGCTTCGGACATTTCAACAAAACCGAAGCCTTTACGGCGGCCTGTTTTACGATCTCGAACTAAACGGACTGAATTGACTGGGCCGAATTCACCAAACAAGACTTTCACTTCTCCCTCATGCACACGATAAGGCAAGTTACCTACATAGAGTGTCATTGTCGGGCCGACATATTGTTCATCAGCAGCTTGAGTGGTACCTAAATCAGGGACAAATTTAAAGATAAGCGTAGTAATAATCACGCCAGCAACAAAGGCGATGTAAGCGGGTAATGTTGTTGCAAATTGAGATAGCGCAATTGCGCCAAGAATGGCAATAACCAAAACAATAAGAAATGACTTTTGCATATAAATGCTCTCTGAATGAAATAGAAAATGATAAATAACTGTTAACAGCAAGTCATATGGTAATGAATTATTTACTTTTACACTAGACTGCTGCCGAAAAATTGAGCGCGAATTATCATTTATCAGATAAAAACTTACATCAAAATTGAATAACCAAGCCAAAATAGATAAAAAATAAACATAATGCTTAAAATGTCGGCGTACAGTCTTTAGGGGCTAAAAAAGCGCTTGCACAAAAAGTTCCGCTGCCTATAATGCGCATCCACTGACACGGCAGACAGCGATACGCAGTTTCAAGTGCCAGTTCATCAAGTGATTCAGTCCTTGATGAGCGAAAAGAAAGTTTAAAAACTACTTGACGCAAAAACGGGAATGCGTAAAATACGCAGCCCTGACCCGCTGAAATCACTTGTGATAATGCGATGGTCAATGCTCTTTAACAATTTATCAAGCAAATCTGTGTGGACACTCACAGGTGTTGAGTTAATCGAAATTACTCTGCCGTTTGGCGAGTAATCAAAGAATTAAATCAATGAATGAGTGTTCATAGCAATATGTACATACAGTAATGTATGAATTGAAACGCGATGCTTCTTAGTGAGCAAAGCGGATCAAAACAGTAGAATTCATTGAGTCGTTTAACGCGAGTTAAACAAAAAAACTTTTAATTGAAGAGTTTGATCATGGCTCAGATTGAACGCTGGCGGCAGGCCTAACACATGCAAGTCGAGCGGCAGCACAAGGGAGTTTACTCCTGAGGTGGCGAGCGGCGGACGGGTGAGTAATGCCTAGGGATCTGCCCAGTCGAGGGGGATAACAGTTGGAAACGACTGCTAATACCGCATACGCCCTACGGGGGAAAGAGGGGGACCTTCGGGCCTC